>JAJECZ010000035.1 GCA_022821735.1 Alphaproteobacteria bacterium
GATACGGGGATTCGAGAGCCTGCATGCGGACGCAGGCTGGCGGAACATCTCCTTCCTGAAGATCACCACCGACGAAGGGCTGGTCGGCTGGTCGGAATATAATGAGAGCTATGGCAGCCGGGGCCTGAGCGCCGTCATCGCTGCGCTCGGGGAAACGCTCGTCGGCACCGACCCGCGTCCCGTCGAGCGGATCAGCGCCATGCTCTACGCCCAGACCCGCCAGGCGCCGGGCGGCATGAACTCGCAGGCGATCGCCGCCATCGAGAACGCGCTGCTCGACATCAAGGCGAAGGCGCTCGGCGTGCCGGTCTATGAGCTGTTCGGCGGGCCGGTGCGCGACCGGTTCCGGCTCTACTGGTCGCATTGCGGCACCTACCTGGTGAACCGGGACCATGCGAAGGCGATCGGCGAGCAGCCGCTGCGGAGCCTCGACGATGTGGAGGCGCTTGGCGCGCGGGTCCGGGAGCGGGGCTTCACCGCGCTCAAATGCAACATGTACCGCTTCGACGGCTCCGAGCCCTATGTCTATATGCCGGGCTTCGCGCGCTCGGCCGGCGACCGGCCGGAGCTCAACCTCTCCCGCGAGACGGTGCGCGCGCTCCGCAACCAGATCTCGGCCTTCCAGGAAGGCAGCGGCGGCCGGGTCGACATCCTGGTGGACCTCAACTTCAACTTCCGCACCGACGGCTACATGGCGCTCGCCCGCGCGCTCGACGATCTCGGCCTCTACTGGATCGAGATCGACAATTACGACCCGGAGGGGCTGGCGATGATCCGCCGGTCGGTCGAAACGCCCATCGCGTCGTGCGAGTCGCTGTACGGGCGCCGCCAGTTCCGGCCGTTCCTCGAGCGGTATTCGATGGATGCGGCGATTATCGACGTGCCGTGGAACGGCTTCAGCGAAAGCCTCAAGATCGCCGCCATGTGCGACGCCTGGGAGGTCAACATCGCGCCGCACAACTTCTACGGCCATCTCTCGACGCTGATGAGCGCGCATCTCTGCGCGACCGTGCCGAACTTCCGCATCATGGAAATCGACATCGACGACGTGCCGTGGAAGGACGACCTCGTGACCGCGCCGCCCCGGATCGAGAACGGCGAACTCGTCCTGCCGACCGGCCCCGGCTGGGGCGCGGAGGTCAATGAAGACGTGGTCCGCGCCCACCCGCCGAAATAGCGGCGGCCCGGGGGCCTATTCGCGGTCGCGCAGGAAGTCGGCGCAGCGCTCCCCGATCATGATCGAGGGCGCGTTGGTGTTGCCGGACGGCATGGTCGGGAAGATCGAGGCGTCCGCGATCCTGAGGCCCTCCAGCCCGCGCACCCTGAGCCGGTCGTCCACCACGGCCTCCGGACCGGGGCCCATGCGGCAGGTGCCGATGGGGTGGTAGGCGGTCTGCGAGTTGCTGCGGATCCAGTCCAGGATCTCGTCGTCGCTCGCCACCTGCTCGCCGGGGTCGTATTCCGCGCCCCGCAACGGCGCCATGGCCTCGGCCGCCATGAGTTCGCGCATCATGCGGAAGCCGCCGGTCATCGCTCTCTGGTCGATCTCGTCATGCAGGAAGTTGAACCGGATCGCCGGCTGCGCGTCCGGGTCGGCCGAGCGGATGTGGATCGAGCCCAGGCTCTCGGGCCGCAGCTGATAGCAGGCGATGGTCATGCTGGGGAAGGGCTGCAACAGCCGGCGCTTGGGGTCCTTCACGGCATAGGGCACAAGGTGCATCTGCACGTCCGGCGTCTCCAGCTCGGGCCGGGTGCGCAGGAAGGCGAGCAGCGGCGCGGAGGGCAGGCTCATGAAGCCGCCGCGCGTAAAGGCGTATCTCAGCACCTGGCCGGCCTTACCGAACAGCGTGCCCATGCGCTCATTGTAGGACACGCCCCTCGCCGTCACGCGCCACTGGATGCGGGCGTTAATGTGGTCGCGGAAGTTCTCACCGACGCCGGCCAGTTCGTGCTGCACCTCGATGCCATGCGCGCCCAACACCTCCGGGCGGCCGATGCCGGAAAGCTCCAGGATCTGCGGGGAGCAGACGGCGCCCGCGGCGAGCACCGTCTCGCGCCCGGCCCGCGCCTCGACGGTCTGCCCGCCCTTCTCATAGGCGACGCCGACGCAGCGCTTACCCTCGAGCAGTACGCGGCGAGTGCTGGCTTCCGTCACGATCCGGAGGTTCGGACGGTTCATGGCGGGCCGCAGGTAGCAGTGGGCGGTGGACATGCGCCGCCCGTTCTTGATCGTCACCTGCGTCTTGACCACGCCCTCCTGGTCCGGGCTGTTGTAATCCGGGTTGACCTTGTGGCCGACCTCTTCGGCGGCGGCGAAGAGCGCGTCGTAGAGCGGGTTCCGGTCCGGCACCTCAGTGACCTGGAGCGGCCCGTCCTCGCCCCTGATGCCGTCGCCGGCCTTTTCGTAGCTTTCCATGCGCTTGAAGACCGGCGCCACGTCCTCCCAGGTCCAGCCGCGATTGCCCATCTGCGCCCATGTGTTGTAGTCGAGCGGCTGGCCGCGCACGTAGACCAAGCCGTTGATGCTGCTGGACCCGCCGAGCAGCTTGCCGCGCGGCACCGGGATTTCCCGGTCGGCCGTGTTCGACTCCGGCTCGGACATGAAGCACCAGTTGGCGGCCGGGTTGTCGATCAGCAGGCCGAAGCTGATCGGGAAGCGCGAATAAGGGTGGCTCGCCTTGCCGGCCTCCAGCAGCAGCACCTTGCAGTTCGGGTTCTCGGTCAGCCGGCTGGCGAGCGCCGCGCCCGCAGACCCCGCGCCCACGACAATGTAATCGAACTCAGCTTCCGCCATCGCGCCGCTTCCTTCCGTCCCTGCAGCATTCCGGAAGCGGGAGCCTAAGCGGTTTCGGGCGGCAGGGAAATGTGTGGGCGGGCGCCCTATTCGGCCGGGGCCGGCGGCGGCTCGTTCTGCCGGGTGATGTAGTGCTCGAGGAAGTCGAGCTTCCCTTCGACCCGCGCCACGCGCTCACCCAGATGCGCTACACGTTCACCAAGATCGGCCACCTTCATGTCGAGTGTCTTGATATCGGAACGCAGCCAGAGGAAGAGGCTCACAATCAGCCCACCCAGCACAACAATGACGCCTGCGGCCGCGACCAGTGTTGTGATGACCTCCGGGGTCATGGCAGTGCTTTCCCGGCCCTTTCGACTGTGACAGTCTCGCACAATGGCGAAGCTTCTGCCACGGCCGCTTCACCGGAAGTCTCGCGACCTGGGGATCGTGCGGAGGTTGCGGGGGTGGCGCGAGGGGAAGGCGACGGGGCCGGACGACGGTGCACTGCTCGCCTCATCCGGCGTCAGCAGGTCGAGCCAGCCGGTCAGGTCCTCCAGCCGGTCGGCGACGAGATGGACGATATCGGCGGTGCGCTGGACGCGGCCCCGGACCATGGCGAGGCGTGCGCCGAGCACCGCCTTGCGGTAGCTCTCCAGCACACGGGGCCAGACCACGATGTTCACGACGCCGGTTTCGTCCTCCAGCGTCATGAAGATGACCCCGCTGGCGCTGCCGGGGCGCTGACGGACCAGCACCAGGCCGGCGGTGGACGCCCGCTGCCCGTCCCGGGCGCGGGCGATTGCCTCGGCCGCGAGCGCGCCCCGCTTCGCCAGGCGGGCGCGCAGGAAGGAGAGCGGGTGCGCCCGGAGCGAGAGCCGCAGCGACCGATAGTCCTCGATGACCTGCTCGCCGGACGTCATGGCGGGCAGGGCGGCCGGCGGCTCCGGGCCCTCGGCCGATCCGCCCGCCGCCTCGAAGAGGGGCAACGGCGCTGATTTCTCCAGGGCACCCGCCTGCCAGAGCGCCTCGCGCCGGTCGAGCCCCATGGAGCCGAAGGCGTCGGCGGCGGCCAGCGTCTCGATGGCGGCGGCTCCGAGCCCGGTCCCGCGCTGCATGGCGGCAATATCGGGCCAGAGGCCATTACGCGCCTTGAGGATGCGCTTCGCGTCCTCCTCGCCGAGGCCGGTGACCTGGCGCAGGCCGAGGCGGAGCGCATGGCCCCCGTCCGCCCTGCGTTCCAGGCTGTTGTCCCGGCCGCTCGCATGGACATCGATCGGGCGGACTTCGACCCCGTGCCCGCGGGCGTCCCCCACGATCTGGGCGGGGGCGTAGAAGCCCATCGGCTGGGCGTTGAGCAGCGCGCAGGCGAAAACTTCGGGATGGTGGCATTTGATCCAGGAGGAGACATAAGCCAGAAGGGCGAAGCTCGCGGCATGGGACTCCGGAAAGCCGTAATCCCCGAAGCCCTCGATCTGGCGGAAGCAGCGCGCCGCGAGTTCCGGGTCGTAGCCGCGCGCGGTCATCCGGCCCACCATCCGGTCCCGCAGCAGGCCGAGCGTGCCGCGCTTGCGGAAGGTGGCCATGGCGTGGCGCAGCGCATTGGCCTCGTCCGGCGTGAACCGGGCCGCCTCCATGGCGACGCGCATCGCCTGTTCCTGGAAGAGCGGCACGCCGAGCGTCTTCTCCAGCACCTTGCGCAACTCGTCCGGGGGGCCGTGCTCCGGCGCCGGGGCCGGATAGACCACCTCCTCCAGCCCGTCGCGCCGGCGCAGATATGGGTGCACCATGTCGCCCTGGATCGGGCCGGGGCGCACGATCGCCACCTCGATCACCAGGTCGTAGAAGGAGCGCGGCTTCAGGCGCGGCAGCATGTTCATCTGCGCCCGGCTCTCGATCTGGAAGACGCCGATGGTGTCGGCCCGGCAGATCATGTCCCAGACTTGCCCGTCTTCCACCGGCACGGTGGCGAGCGTGAGGTCCAGGCCCTTGTGCGCCGCCAGCAGTTCGAAGGCCTTGCGGATGCAGGTCAGCATGCCGAGGCCCAGCACATCGACCTTCATCAGGCCGAGCGCCTCCAGGTCGTCCTTGTCCCATTCGATGAAGGTGCGCTCCTTCATCGCCGCATTGCCGATGGGCACGGTCTCGTCGAGCGGGCCGCGGGTCAGCACGAAGCCGCCCACATGCTGGGAGAGGTGGCGGGGGAAGCCTTGCAGTTCCGTCGCCAGCGCCACGGTCCGGCGCAGCAGCGGATCGGCGGGATCGAGCCCGGCTTCGCGCAGGCGCTCCTCGGGCACTCCCTCGCGGTGCATGTCGCGGACGGCCGCGGCGAGCGCGGCAGCGGTGTCCTCGGAGAGCCCCATCGCCTTGCCCACGTCGCGCACGGCGCTGCGGGCGCGGTAGGAGATGACGGTGGCGGCGATCCCGGCGCGCTCGCGGCCGTAGCGCCCGTAGATGTACTGGATCACCTCCTCGCGCCGCTCATGCTCGAAATCGACGTCGATATCGGGCGGCTCGCGGCGCTCGCGGGAGACGAAGCGCTCGAACAAGAGGTCGATCCGGGCCGGATCGACGGCGGTGATGCCGAGGCAGTAGCAGACCGCCGAGTTCGCCGCGGAGCCCCGCCCCTGGCAGAGGATGCCCTCGCCGTCGGCGTAGCGCACGATGTCGTGGACGGTGAGGAAATAGGGGGCGTAGTCCAGCTCGCCGATCAGCCCGAGCTCGTGCCGGAGCGCGGCGGCGACCTTCTCCGGGACGCCGTCCGGATAGCGCCAGGCCGCGCCCTTCCAGGCGAGCGCCTCCAGATGCCGCTGCGGGGTGCTGCCGGCCGGCACCGGCTCGTCGGGATACTCGTAGGCGAGTTCGTCCAGGCTGAAGCTGCAGAGGCCGGCAATTTCGAGGCTCCGCGCGACAGCCTCCTCATGGCCGCGGAAGAGCCGCGCGATCTCGGCTCCGTCCTTGAGGTGGCGCTCGGCATTGGCGGCGAGGCGCCAGCCCGCTTCCGCCACGGTCACATGCTCGCGGATGGCCGTCAGCACGTCCTGCAGCGGCCGGCGTTCGGGGCGGTGGTAGTGGACGTCGTTGGTGGCGAGGAGCGGTGCGCCGGTACGCTCCGCAAGCGCCGCCAGGCGGCTGAGGCGGGCGCGGTCGCCGCCCCGGTAGAGCATGTGCGCGGCGAGGTAGAGCGGGCCGTCATACGCGCGGCGGAGCCCGGCGAGCTCCACCTCGAAATCCTCGCGCCAGGGCTCCGGCGGCAGCGCGATCAACACTTGTCCCTCGGCATGGGCAAGCAGGTCCTCCCGGTGCAGCACGCATCCGCCCTTGGCCGCGCGCCGCTGGCCGAGGGTGAGCAGCCGGCAGAGGCGCCCGTAGGCGGCGCGGTCGCGGGGATAGCAGAGCAGCGAGGCGCCGTCGGCGCGGTCGAGCCGCGCGCCGGTCAGCAGGCGGATGCCGGCCCGCTTCGCCGCCATATGGGCGCGCACCGCGCCGGCGAGCGTGTTGCGGTCGGCGATGCCGATGGCCGCAAGCCCGAGCCGCGCAGCCTCTTCCACCAGTTCCTCCGCATGGGAGGCGCCGCGCAGGAAGCTGAAATTGCTGACCGCCTGCAATTCCGCGTAAGGGACGCCGCTCATCCGTAGAGTCCGTGGATATACCAGCGGGGCGGCCCCTTGCTGCCGGCGTCCCTGTAGAGCCCGGCGCGGTAGAGCCAGTAGCGCCGGCCTTCCGTATCCTCGACGCGGTAATAGTCGCGCGGATCGTCGTCGGAGCCGCCGGCCCACCATTCCGGCTCGATGCGCTCAGGGCCCTCGGCGCGGGCAATGCGGCGGCGCAGCCGGCGCCAGGCGAACAGCGCCGGCGGCCCGTCCGGCAGCCCGGCGACGACCTCCACCGGTTCGGGCCGGTCGAACAGGCGGAAGGGGCGTTGCCCCACGCCCGGCTGCACGGGCCAGGCCGCGCCTTCCCGGCCGGGCGCCATCCGCCGTTCGGCGCGTTCCGGCAGGTGGCTTGCGACCGGCGCGAGGCGGGAGACGGACCCTTCGCCGAGACGGGCCTGCAAGCGGTCGATCAGCGGGCCGAGCCCGCCGCTGCCGCGACCGCCCTCCGTCAGCCGGAATTGCTCATGCGCGAGCGGCTCGGCGCGAATGGCGTGGAGCGCCATCGCGTCGATCCCGAACCCGGGGTCCACGGTCTCGATCCTGCCCTCGAAGAGGCGTCGGAGATGCGCGCTGTCGCGGGTTGCGCGCGCGGTCGAGACGCCGCGCCGCGCCGCGCCGCCGTCCACCCGGCAGAACAGAAGCGCGAGTTCCCGCGCGCCGAGCCCGTCCCGTTCCAGCGAAGCGCAAAGCTCTTCCATCAGCCGGGCGACCGCCGCCTCCAGTCCGGCAAGGTCGATCAGGGGTTCCGGGAAGGCCAGGCGTGCGAGGCAGGCAGGCGGCAGCGGCAGGGACGCCGCCGGGTCGGGGCTGCGGCCGAGCACCCGGTCGAGGCGTTCCAGAACGGCCTCGCTCCGCTCCCGGCGGTCGAAGCGGCGCGCAAGCGCCGCGCGGGGCAGGGCGTCCACCGCGCCGACGGTCGCCAGGCCGAGGCGGCGCAGCAGGCGGACGTCCCCGGATACGATTCGGAGCGCTTCGACCGGCAGGGGTGCGAGTGCGGCAGGAGCGTCTCCGGGCGCGGCGATGCGGCGGCCTTCTCCTCCGAAGCGGGCGAGCGCCCAGGCGGCGCCCGGCGTGTCGGCAAGGCCGGTCCGCACCTCGAAGCCGAGGCCGGCGATGCACGCCTCGACCTCCGCCGCCATCGCCGCCTCGCCGCCGAAGAGATGGTCGGCGCCGGCGATGTCGAGCAGCAGGCCGTCCGCGCCGTCCACCGCGCAGCAGGGCGTGAAGCGGTTGCACCAGAGCGCCAGGCGTTCGAGCCCGCGCCGGTCCTCCGCCGGCCGGGCTTCGGCTGCGGCGAGGCGGGGCAGGAGCGCGCGGGCGTCGGCAAGCCGCATGCCGGGCGCGAGCCCCTCGGCTTCCGCCTGCCGGTTGACCGCCGCCAGCACCGCGCCGTGGCGGCCGGACGCGGTGAGCGCGAACGGCACCGGCTCAGCCGGCGGCTTGCGCAAGGGCAGGGCGGCGGGCCGCCGCGCGCGGCGCAGCCGGTCGATCGGCCAGCGCGGCAGCCACACCGAAATCACCCGTCTCACGGTTCCACTCCACAGTGCAGGTAACGGGCCGTCCGCCCCGGCAGCGCAGCAGTTCGAGGCGCCAGCGCGGCAGGCCGGGCGCGGCGGCGTCGAACGGGTTGCCCCGATCCGGGGGCAGCGACGCGACCCGCCAGCGCGAGAAGGCGGCGCTTGCGGGTCCGAGACCGTCGTCCCGGCGCAGCAGCAGGGCGGGGGTCAGGCTCTCGCGGGCGGCGAGCGCAAGCCGGCGGCTCAGGGTGAAATCGAGGCTTTCGACCTCACCCAGCACCGCCGCCAGGGAAGTGCTGCGCAGGCCCTCCTCCATCGCCCAGGCGACATCCCGGTCGCGGCGGGCGGAGAGCAGCAACAGGTCCGCCGGCTCGAGGCCGAGGTCCCGCCAGCCCGGCCCGTAGAGCCGGCCGAAGGAACTCGTCCGGCTCTGGCAGACCAGCACGGCGCCCCGCCCGTCCCGGCGGTCGAGCCGGGCAAGCAGGGCAGCCAGGAAAGCGGCGGCTGCCGGCCCGTCTCCTGCCGCGCCGCCGCCCGCCTCATGCAGCCCGCCCACCACCAGCCCGCGCTCCGGCAGGGCTCCGTCCAGGACGCCGAGGCCGAACCGCCAGACCTCCGCCGCTCCGCCTCCCGCCGGCTCCGCAACGGCCGTCCGGCGCTCCAGCAGGGCGATGCGCCGCCTCAGCGCGGCGAGCCCGGCAGGATTTCTTCGGGGAAGAGGGGACGACATATGTTCATTATTAGTTCGATTGACGGGCGAGTCAATAAGGGGCCGGGCTGCGGTCGGGGACCGAACGGGCCGGGACCCTCTGCGGGATGTCATGAAATGTCATGTTTTGTCATGAGGCCCTCCGGGAATGTCATGTTTTGTCATGGTCCGGGTCGAAGCCCAGGCCGTTGGCGCTGCTTCGAGGGGTCGTTCGTCGGGGCATTTGCGCCTCCTTCCATTCGATGGTTTTCGCCGCCCGCTATTGCAGGGCGGGGACCCTGTTTCGCGCGTAACGCGCGCGGGCCGGCGCGCGTCGGCGCCGGCGCGGTTCGCGCGCCTGATTGCCCGCGTGCGCCCGCATGCGCGAGGCAGTCGCCGGACGCACCCCTCCCGCCTGCTCCCCTGGGGGCCTTTTTTGCGTCGCCACGACCCGAAGCGGCCTCCGGACAACCGCTTCCTCCCGCTCCACCTAATGGGCGCCGGCGCGGATTTCAACCCCTGTAGTGGAATTTTTTCAAAAATTGTGAACAGGACTTGCCCTTCCCACCCCTTGACCGGTCGGGCCGTCCGGCGCACAGAATTGCCGGCAGCACCGCCGAAGGAACCGACCGGGCCCGGCCGATGACCGCTATCGACGCCATGCAGGACAGCGACTGGCCCGAGGTCCGCGCCATCTACCGCGCGGGCCTGAGGACGGGCATCGCCGCCTTCATGAAGAACCCGCCGAGTTGGAAGGCGTGGGACAGGGGCCATCTGGCCATGGGCCGGCTCGTCGTCCGCGGCGGCGACGGCCGCGCGGTCGGCTGGGCGGCGCTCACGCCCGCGCCGGATACCTGAGGCGCCGCCGGCGTCGCTGAGGTCAGCGTCTATGTGGGCGGGAACGCTCAGGGGTCGGGGGCCGGAACCGCGCTGCTGGAGGGCCTGGTCGCGGCCTCCGAGGCGGAGGGTTACTGGACCCTGCAGGCGCAGATCATGGCCGCGAACCTGCCCAGCATCGCGCTGCACCGGAAATGCGGCTTCCGCGAGGTCGGCTGCCGGGAGCGCTACGGGCATCTCGATGGCGTGTGGCACGACGTCTTCCTGTTCGAGCGCCGCAGCGCCCGCGCCGGCGGACCGGCCCTGCCGACAAGGAGCTGCGGCGAGGCGGGCTAGGGGATCGGAGCCGGGTCAGGGCTCGCGCGAGAGGCCGCCCGCTTCCAGCGCCTTCAGATAGGCGTCCCAGAGTTCGCCCTGCCGTTCGCCGAGCTCGCGCAGATAGGCCCAGCTGTAGATGCCGGTGTCGTGCAGGTCGTCGAACACAAGGCGGACGGCGTAATTCCCCTCGGGCAGGATTTCGATAATGCCGACATGGGCCCGGCCGGAAACCGGCGTCTTCTGCCCCGGCCCGTGGCCCCGCACTTCGGCCGACGGGCTCTCGACGCGCAGGAACTCGGCCGGCAGCGCGAACGCCGCCCCGTCATCGAAGGCGACATGCAGCACACGTCCGGCTCTGGAATAGCGCAGCTCCGTCGGGCGGCTCAACGCCCTTCCCCGTCGAGCTCCCGCGCCTCTTCGATCAGCATGATCGGGATGCCGTCGCGGATCGGGAAGGCCAGTCCCGCCGAGCGGCTGACCAATTCTCCCGCCTCGCGGTCGTATTCCAGCGGCCCCTTGGTCACCGGGCAGACCAGCAATTGCAGCAGCAGCGGATCGACCTCTCCCGAATCCGTCATCGCCCGCCTCAATTCATCCGCGCCGGGTCGTCGTCGTTCGCAGCCTCGAAGCCGGACATCGCGAACAGCGCCTCCAGCATCCGGGCGCGCTCTCCCGTGTCGCGGCATTCGAGCAGTCCCTGTTTCTCGTTGGCTGCGAACGGGCATCCCATCGAGAGCGCGTTGACCAGCATTTCGTCGTCGGCCTTCGCCACGGCGTCCCAGTCGGCGCTGAGCCCGCGCCGGGTGAGGAAATCGCGAAGCGCCTCCAGCAGGCTCTCACGGTTCACCGGGCTGCTGCGGCGCGCATCGAGATCGTCCCCGAAGCCCTCGAAATCCGCGTGGACGGTGCGGTAGCCCTCCGGATGGAGCGCAAGTTCGCGGTCGATACGGAAGCGGGCGATGCCCTGCAGCGCGATCATGTAGCGTCCGTCATCGAGCTTTTCGGAGTTCTGGATCTTTCCCGCGCAGCCGATCCCGTAGATCGGCGGGTTCGTCGGGTCGGCTCCCTCGGCGCGCGGCTGCACCATGCCGACGATTCCCTCGTCGTCCAGCGCATCGCGGACCATCGCCCGGTAGCGCGGTTCGAAGATATGCAGCGGCAGCATGGCGCGCGGCAGCAGCAACACGCCCGGCAGCGGAAAGACCGGGATGACATCCGGCAATGACCGCCTGAGGGACACGCGCCCCTCTCCCTAGCTGAACATCAGGGTCGAGAGGCGCCGCCGGATGCCTATGGTGAGTTCGTGCGTCGGCCCCCACGCCTCGAAGAATTTGACGAGCTGGCTGCGGGCCGCCCCGTCGTTCCATTCCCGGTCGCGCCGGTAGAGTTCCAGCAGTTCCTCTGCCGCCTCCTTGTGCCGCCCGCCGGCGAACAGCGCCATCGCCAGGTCGAAGCGCGCCTGGTGGTCGTCCGCGTTGGCCTCGACCGCCTGGCGAAGGTCGGCCGTGTCGCCTGCATCCGCACTCTGCTCGGCAAGCTCCACCGCGCTCACCGCGGCCGCCACCGCCGGGTCGCGCTCCGCGCCTTCCGGCAGCTGTCCCAGCATGGCGCGCGCCTGCTCGACCTCGTCCACGGCGAGAAACACCTGGGCGAGCCCTGCAATCGCGGCGGCGTTCTCCGGCTCCTGCTTGAGCACTTCGTTGAGAAGCGCGCCGGCGGTCTGCGCATCGCCGCCCTCCAGCGCCGCCCGCGCCTGTTCGACGGCGGCCTCGACGGCGGATTCGACCGGCCCGCCTACCAGCCGCTCGACGAAGGCCTTGACCTGGCTCTCCGGCACCGCGCCCATGAAAGCGTCGACCGGACGACCCTTGTCGAAGGCATAGACCGCCGGGATCGACTGGATACGCATCTGCTGCGCGACCACGGGGCTCTGGTCGATATCGACCTTGACCAGGCTGACCTTGCCGCCGGCATTGGCGACGACCTTTTCCAGCACCGGCCCCAATTGCTTGCAGGGGCCGCACCAGGGCGCCCAGAAGTCGACGATCACCGGCGCCGTCATCGATGCCTCGATGACATCCGCCATGAAGGTCTGGTCGGTGGCGTCCTTCACGACGCCGGGCGCGCTTGCCGCAATCTCCATCTTTCTACCCCGGTTTCGGGACGGCTTCTGCAAGATGGCGGCAGAGCCGCCCGGCGGCAACCCCCGCGCCTTCCGGCGTCAGAACAGGCCGACCACCTCGCCGCCCTCATCGAGGCCGATGGCTTCGGCCGCCGGCACGCGGGGCAGGCCCGGCATGGTCATGATGTCGCCGCAGACCGCGACCACGAACTCCGCGCCGGCCGCAAGCCGCACCTCCCGGACCGGGATGCTGTAGCTCTCCGGCGCACCCCTGAGCGTGGGATCGGAAGAGAAGCTGTATTGCGTCTTCGCCATGCAGACCGGCACATGGCCGAACCCGCCGGCCTCGAAGCGCTCGAGCTGGTCCCTGACCCGCGCCGGCGCCTCGGCTCCGTCGGCACGGTAGATCTCCCGCGCGACGGTCTCGATCTTCTCCCAGAGCGGCAGTCCGTCCGGATAGATCGGGACGAACTCGGCGTCGCCGCTGTCGGCGAGCGCGGCGACGGCCTGCGCCAGGTTCTCCGTGCCCGCGCCGCCCTCGGCCCAGTGGGTGCAGACATGCGCCGAGGCGCCGCGCTCGGCCGCAAGGCGTTGCACTGCGGCGATCTCCGCGTCCGTGTCGGCAGTAAAGCGGTTGACGGCCACAACCGCCGGCACCCCGAATTTGGCGACATTGTCGAGATGGCGGCCGAGATTGACGAAGCCCCGCTCGACGGCGGCGACGTCCTCCTCGCCCAGCGCACCCCGCGCGATGCCGCCATGCATCTTGAGCGCGCGCACCGTCGCGACCACGACCACCGCGTCGGGCGCGAGCCCCGCCTTGCGGCACTTGATGTCGAAGAACTTCTCCGCGCCGAGGTCCGCCCCGAAGCCCGCCTCGGTCACCACATAGTCGGCGAGTTTGAGCGCGGCCCGGGTCGCGACGACGGTATTGCACCCATGCGCGATATTCGCGAACGGGCCGCCATGCACGAAGGCGGGGTTGCCTTCCAGCGTCTGCACGAGGTTGGGCTGCAGCGCATCCTTCAGCAGCACGGTCATCGCGCCGTCGGCCTTGAGGTCGCTGGCCGTGACCGGCGACTGGTCGCGCCGGCCGCCCACCACGATCTGGCCGAGTCGGCGCTGGAGGTCCGCCCGGTCGGAGGCGAGGCAGAGGATCGCCATGATCTCCGAGGCCACCGTGATGTCGTAGCCCGTCTGGCGCGGGAACCCGTTGGCGACGCCGCCGAGCGAGACCGCGATGTCGCGGAGCGCCCGGTCGTTCATGTCCACCACGCGCCGCCAGGTGACGCGCCGCGCGTCCAGTTCCAGCCCGTTGCCCCAGTAGATGTGGTTGTCCGTCATGGCGGAGAGCAGGTTGTGCGCGGCGCCGATGGCGTGCATGTCGCCGGTGAAATGGAGGTTGATGTCCTCCATCGGCACGACCTGTGCGTAGCCGCCGCCGGCCGCGCCGCCCTTCATGCCGAAGCAGGGGCCGAGCGAAGGCTCCCGCAGGCAGATCGCCGTGTTCCGGCCAATGCGGTTCAGCCCGTCGCCAAGGCCGACCGTGGTGGTCGTCTTGCCTTCGCCCGCGGGCGTCGGCGTCATGGCGGTCACCAGGATGAGCTTCCCGTCGGGCCGGTCCGCCAGGCCGTCGATGAAATCCGCGGTCACCTTGGCCTTGTCATGGCCGTAAGGCACCAGCGCGCTCTCGGGGATTCCGAGGCGTTCGCCGATCTCGCCGATCGGCCGCAAGACCGCTTCGCGGGCAATTTCGATATCGCTCTTGGCCATGGGGGCGCCCTCTCCTCGCCGGACGGAAGGGACGCAGAATGACAAGCCGGGGCGCTCGGCGCAAACGCCGATTGACCCCGATTCCGCATCGGGGCCGCGGCCCGGTTCAACCCGCTTTCCGCCGAAGCGCGCCCAGCGAGCAGGAGACGGCGAAGAACAGCACAGCCAGGGTCACGATGCTGGGGCCGGTCGGCGTGTCCCAGCGCCAGGACGCGGCAAGGCCGGCGAAGACGGATGCGACGGCAATGAGCGCGGCGGCTGCCGCCATGCGCTCCGGCGTGCCGGAGACCGGCCGGGCGGCGGCGGCGGGGATAATCAGCATGGCGGTGATGAGCAACGCGCCGACCACCTTGATCGAGACGGCGACGAGCACCGCGATTGCTATGGTCAGGATGAGCTGCTCGCGCTGCGGGTCGATGCCGCCGCCGCGCGCCAGTTCGGGGCTGAGCGTTGCGGTCAGAAGCGCCGGCCAGCGCCAGACGACCAGGCCCAGCACCACCGCCGCGCCGCCCCAGATCACCGCGAGGTCCCCGCGCGTCACGGCCAGGATTTCGCCGAACAGATAGGCTTCCACATCGATGGCGCGCGGGGACGCGACCGCGACCGCCACAAGGCCGACGGCGAGGCTGCCATGCGAGGCGACGCCCAGCAGCGTGTCCATGGCGAGGCCCCGCCCGGAGAGCGTCGAGACGGCGACCGCCATCGCCACCGCGGCGGCGAGCACGCCGATGACGATGGACATCGAAAAGGCGAGCGAAATGGCGACGCCCAGAATCGCGGCGTGAGCGGTCGCGTCGCCGAAATAAGCGATCCGCCGCCAGACGACGAAGCAGCCGAGCGGACCCGCCGCGAGCGCCACTCCGATGCCGGCAAGACAGGCGCGGGTCAGGAAGTCGTCGAGCACCCGTCCTCCGGCGTGTGGCGGTTGAAGGCGAGCGCGCCCGGTTCCGCCTCGCCGAACAGCATGCGGTATTCCTCGGCGGAGGACACGGCCACGGGCGGCCCCTCGCACCAGATGACGCCGTTGAGCGCGATGACGCGGTCCGTCGCCCCCATCACCACATGGAGGTCGTGGCTGACCATCAGCACGCCGCAGTCCAGCCGGTCGCGCACCGCGCCTACCAGCCGGTAGAGCGCGGCCATGCCCGGATGGTCCAGGCCCTGCGCCGGCTCGTCGAGCAGCAGCAGGTCGGGTTCTGCGAGCAATGCCCGCGCGAGCAGCACACGCTGGAACTGCCCGCCGGAGAGCGCCGTCATCTGCCGTTTGGCGAGCTCCGGCACGCCGGTCTCCTCCAGCGCGTGCGCAATGCTGCCGTTCCGCCGCCGGGCGCCGAGCCGGAGGAAGCGCGCGACCGTGATCGGCAGGGTCGAGTCGAGATGCAGGCGCTGCGGCACATAGCCGATGCGCAGCCCGGGCGCCTGTTCGATGCGCCCGGCCGCCGGGGCCACGGCGCCGACCAGCGCGCGCAGGAGCGTGGTCTTGCCCGACCCGTTGGGGCCGACGACAGTGACGATCTCGCCGCGGTCCACCGCAATGTCGATGTCTTGCAGGGCAAGCTGTTCGCCCAGCCGGACCGAGAGGCCGCGGGCCGCGATCAGTTGCACGGCGCGTCCTCTGCGCGTGCGCAGTCGCGGCAGAGCCCTTCCGCCTCCATCATGGAGCGTTCGATGGCGAAGCCCGCCGCCCGCGCCTCCTGCCGCAGCGCGGCCGGGGTGGGCGACACGCAGGTCTCGGCTACCGAGCGGCAATTGCGGCAGACCAGGAACGCGGGCGTGTGCGCCTCATGCGGATACATGCAGGCGACGAAGGCGTTCAACCGCTCGACCCTGTGGACGAAGCCCTGCTCGATGAGGAAATCGAGGGCCCGGTAGGCCACCGGCGGCTGCGAGCCGAAGCCGTCCTCTTCCAGGCGCTTCAGCAGGCCGTATGCCGGCATGGCGGCATGGCTTTCCAGCAGGATTTCGAGAGCGTGCCGGCGGACGGGCGTGAAATTGACCTTGTCCTCCGCCGCCCGCCGCTCGGCCTCGTCGAGCACGCGGCGGATGCAGTCCCCGTGGTCGTGCGGGCGCATGGCCTCCGCAGCCGCTGTCCGTTCCGTCCGTCTTGCTGCCGCCATCCGCCTTCCCGCCGTTCCGGAATGTTATATTGTATTAACGAGCAGATCGACCCGCCCCCAGGATACAGGATGCCAGCATGAAACGCCGCCTCTTTCGACTCCCGCTGTTCGCCGCGCTCGCCTCCTTCGCCGCCTTGCCGGCCGCGGCGGCGCCCGAGGTCGTGACGGACATTCCGCCGGTCCAGTCGCTTGCGGCGCGCATCATGCAGGGCGTGGGCGAGCCGACTTCGATCCTGCCGCCGGGCGTCACGCCGCACGGCTATTCCATGCGGCCCTCCGAGGCGGCCCGGCTGCAAGCGGCCGATATCGTGTTCTGGGTGGGCGAGGGGCTGACGCCCTGGCTCGAGGACGCGGTGGAGAGCCTCGCCGCGGACGCCGTGTCGGTCGAGCTGATGGAGGCGCCGGGAGTGGCGCTGCTGGCGTTCGGCGAGGACGGGCATGGCGACCATGACGACGACCACGGCCGCAAGGAAGAGCATGCCCACGAGGACGACGACCACAAGGACGAGCACGGCCATAAGGACGAACACGCTCACAAGGACGAAGACGACCGCATGGACGAGCACGGCCACGAGCACCATGGCGACATGGACCCGCATATCTGGCTCGACCCCGCCAACGGCAAGGCCATGCTCGCCGAAATGGCCGCCCGCCTGGCGGAAATAGACCCGGCCAATGCCGATGCCTACAAGGCCAATGCCGCCGCCGGGGCGGCCGAGCTCGATGCGCTGGCGGCGCGGGTGGAGGCCGTCGTGGCGCCCGTGCGCGGCAAGGCGTTCTTCACCGCGCATGACGCCTACCGTTATTTCGAGCACCGGTTCGAGATCGAATCTGCCGGCTCGGTGGCGCTTTCCGACGCCGCGCCGCCCGGCCCGGCGAGGCTTGACCGCATCCGCAGCGAGATGCGCGAACACGGCGCCCTTTGCGTGTTCATCGAGCCGCAGCTCGACCCGAAGCTGGCTCGGACGGCCGCCGAGGGCAGCGGCGCGCGCGTCGCCGTGCTCGACCCGCTGGGCGCGGACCTCGAACCCGGACCGGGGCTCTACCCGGCTCTGATCGAAGGGCTGGCGCAGAGCCTCGCGGACTGCCTCGGCGGCGCTCAGTAGGAGAAGGGCCAGACGCGGAGCCAATTACGCGCGCGGCGCCAGAGCGCGGCCAGGCCCTCGGGCTCCAGCACCAGGAAGACCAGGATCAGGATGCCGAAGGTCATCTGTCTGACCTGGGCGACCGCCTGCGCCATGTAGGCGAGGTCCACGAACCAGGACCCGACCGAGGTCATGGCGAGGAACACGAAGCGCGGCACGAGGCTGAGGAAGGCCAGCCCCAGCAGTGCGCCCCACACGCTGCCGAGGCCGCCGATGATGTTGACGGCGAGGTAGTAGATGGAAATGGCGAAGGTGTATTGCTGGTAGTTGGCGACGCCGAGATAGTAGGTGAACAGCACGCCCGCAACGCCGCCATAGCCCGCCGAGAGGGCGAAGGCGGCGAGCTTCACCCGGGCGGTATCCACGCCCATGAGGGAGGCCGCGGTCTCGTGCTCGCGCACGGCCACCATCGCGCGGCCGAGGCGCGAGCGGCCGAGATTGAGCGCCGCCAGCAGCCCGGCGACGGCCACGGCCATGACGAACAGGTAGAGTTCCGCCGCGCTGTCGAGCCTGAGCCCGAACAGTTCCGGGCGCGGCACATGGATCGAGGCCTGGATGCCGCCCGAGATCGCCGGCGTGCGGTTGATGATCCACTCGATCACCAGCTGTGCGGCGAGCGTGGCGATCGCCAGGTAGAAGCCGCGGATGCGCAGCGACGGCAGGCCGACGACGATGCCGATCAGCGCCGCCATGGCCGCGCCGGCCGGGAGCGTGAGCCAGAAGGGCCAGTCGAGGCGCACCGCCAGATTGGCGGCCGTGTAGGCGCCGACCGACATGAAGGCGCCGTGGCCGAGCGAGATCTGGCCGGCATAGCCGAGCAGGATGGTGAGCCCGAGCGCGCCCGTGAGGTTGATCGCGTTGAGCGTGAGCACCGCCAGCAGGTGCTCGCTGCCGAACAGCGGCACGGGCACGAACAGCAGGAACAGCGAGGCCCAGACGGTCCGGCGCACGGCCGGATGCGGGAACAGCGCCATGTCCGCGCGGTAACTGGTCTTGTAATGGCCGGATTCGCGGAGGAACATGCCCGCCCGAACGGGTAACGAAACAGCGGGCGAGCAAAGCATGAAACTCAAGCGCGTGGAACATGTCGCCATCGCGGTGCACGACATGAAGGCATCGATGAAGATGCTGGAGGAGACGCTCGGTCTCGAACTCGACTATGAGGAGCGCATCGGCGACACGCGGCTCGCCATGTATCCGGTCGGCGAGACCAGCATCGAACTGCTGCAGGCCGAAGGGCCGGCCTCGCAGGTGAACGACTGGATCGAGCGCAAGGGCGAGAGCATCTACCACCTCTGCTTCGAGGTGGACGACATCGACGCCGCGCTCGCGGAGCTGAAGGGCAAGGGCGTGCGCCTGATCGACGAGACGCCGCGCACCGGCCACGGCGGCAGCCGCATCGCCTTCCTCGACCCGGCGTCCACCGGCGGCATCGTCATCGAGCTCGCGGAGCTGCCCGCCGGGCACTAGCCGAGCACGCCCTCGCGGCGGCGGAGGAGTCGGCCGGGGAGTGCGCCCGTGTGCCCGCCCCGATGGATGACGGTCCGGCCGTTGACGATCACCGTCTCGACGCCCGTAGGGTAGGTATGCGGCTCGTCGAAGGTGGCCTCGTCCCGGATCGTCTCCGCGTCGAACACCGCGATATCCGCGGCCCAGCCCTCGCGCAGCAGGCCGCGGTCGGTCATGCCCAGCGCCCGGGCCGCGTTGCCGGTCATCTTGGCGACCGCCTGCGGCAGGGTCAGCAGCCCCTCCTCGCGCGCATAGCGTCCCAGCACGCGCGGGAAGGTGCCGTAGAGCCTCGGATGCGGCTTGCCCTGGGAGGTGACGCCGTAGGGCGCGACGCAGGGGCCGTCGGAGCCGACCGTCATGGAGGGCTCGGCCGCGATCCGCCGCACGTCCTCCTCCGACATGCTGCGCACCAGGATGCGCGTCCCGCCCCGGTCTTCGACGACGATGTCGAACACGGCCTCCAGCGGGTCGCAGTCACGCTCGGCCGCGATCTCGGCAATCGTTTTCCCCGGCTCCACGGCGCCGGGCGAGTTGGCGATGCGGATATCGTCCCAGCTCTCGATATGGCCGAAATTGTTGAAGCCGACCTCGGCGATCTTCTGGCGCACGCGCGAGCGGATCTCCGGGTTGGCGAGCCGCGCCAGCATGGCGTCGATGCCGCCTTCCTGCAGCCAGACCGGCAGTAGGAAGCGCAGCGGGTTGGTCGCCCAGTCGTAAGGATACTGGTCGCAGTGCACGTCCACGCCCCGCGCGCGCGCTTGCGCGAACTGGGCCAGCAGTTTGTCCGCCTCGCCCCAGCGGCCGGTGCCGGAGAGCTTGAGATGCGCCACCTGGACATGGATGTCGCACTGCTCGCCGACATCGATCGCTTCCGCGACCGCCTCATGCACCTCGTGGCTCTCGTCGCGGACATGGCTCGAATAGCGCCCGCCATGCGCCTTCACCACGCGGCCCAGCGCCAGCACCTCCTCCGGCTTGGCGTAGCAGCCCGGCGCGGTGAACAGGCCGGAGGAAAGCCCGAGCGCGCCTGCCTCCAGCGCCTCCGCCAGCATCTCCTGCATGTGCCGGAGCTCCGCGTCCGAGGGGTCGCGGTCCTCCATGCCCATCGCCATCAGGCGCAGCGTGTTGTGGCCGGCCTGCATGACGGTGTTCAGCGAAAGCGCCGGCCATGTGTCCATGTAGCGGGCGAAGTCCGTTTCCTCGAAGGGCAGCCAGGGGGCGCTCGCGGCCAGATAGTCCCGCAGCATGTCCACCTTGCCGGGGAGCGCGGGGGCGACCGAAAAGCCGCAATTGCCGACCACCTCGGTCGTCACGCCCTGTCGGATCTTGCATTCAGCCTTCGGGTTGAGCGGCAGGGTGAAGTCGGAATGGGTGTGGATGTCGATGAAGCCGGGCGCGACGATACGGCCCGTTGCGTCGATAACCGTCTCCGCGCTGCCCGTGTAGTTCTCCTCGATGGCGGCAATGCGCCCGTCCCGGACCGCCACATCGGCCGCGCGCCCCGGCGCCCCGGTCCCGTCCACGACCTCGCCGCCCCTGATGAGAATGTCGTCCATCGCGGCGTCCTCCCGAAAGCGCAAGCGTCAGACGACAGGGTAGCGCAAATCCGCCCGGTCAGGCGGCCGCAAGGTGAAGCCAGCCGGACCAGGCCATGTAGGTCCCGACGATCAGGATCAGCGCGCCGGACACATAGGGCGCCGACGCGAACAGGCGGTCCGGCGCCGAAAACCGCCTCGTTGCGTATCGCAGCCCGAGAACCGCAACCATGCCGACGGCGACCAGCGTGGCCGCAAGCCCGACCGAGAACGACGCGACCATGCCGACGCCCAGCCAGAATTGCCCGATGCCGAGACAGAGCAGCAGCACGGTGATCGCGGCCGGGCAGGGGATCAGCCCGCCGACCAGCCCGAAGCCGACCGTCTGCAAACCGCTCGCCCTGCCGCCGGCGAACCGGGCCTCGAGCTCGCGGGCATGCGCGCGGGCGTGGGCGTCCTCGTCGTGATGGTGACGGCGTGCGCCGGTGCGCCGGAACGCCCGCCAGAGCATGAAGAGGCCGACGGCGATGACGACCGCTCCGGAGCCCCCGATGAACCAGGGCTCCAGCCTCTCGCCGATCGCCTCGTCCCCCCAGGAGAGCGCCAGCAGCGCCAGCACCCAGACGATAATGCTGTGCGAGAACGCGGCCGATACGCCCAGCAGGACCGCCTGGAGCGGCGTTCCGCGCACCGCGACGATGAAGGCGGCCATCATGGTCTTGGAATGGCCCGGCTCGAGGCCGTGCAGCGAGCCCAGCACCAGGCCGACGGCGGCCAGATACAGGAACGACGTCGAGCCTTCCTGGATCAGCGAAATGAGGTCCATGGGGCCACTCCTCGGCCCGGAGATATTTGGGAATCCTCAGGGACTCCGCAAGGGCGGCCCCGGCGGGGAATCCGGCCGGGCGGGTTCGGCCTCGCGCCAGAAATCCGCGTCCAGTTCCGGGATGTCGTCGAAATCGATCTCCGCATCCTCGACGAACGCGATCTCAGCCGGCGTCAGGGGTCTCGAATATCCGCTCACGATATGCCTGCCTTTCCTTCCGCTATCGCCGGCCTGCGGTCGAACCAGGGGCGGGCGGCTTCGAGTTGGGCGGAGAAGCGGAAGAGCGCGGCTTCGTCCCCATAGGGCGCGACCGCCTGCACGGCGACCGGCAGGCCGTCGGCGTTCGTGCCGACGGGCAGCATGACCGCCGGCTGGCCGGTGATGTTGAACCAGACGGTGAAGGGCGAGAAAGCGAAGACGCGCCGCCAGTATTCGTCCACGTCCTCCATCATCATGTCGAGCCAGCCGAGCTCGACCGCGACGCCCGTCGCCAGCCCCGGCGTCAGCAGCAGGTCGTAACCGGCGTGGAAGGCGGCCATCTGCCGGCCGAGCCGGTGCATGGCCTGCGTCGCGCGCACATAGTCCGCCCCGCTCACCCTCCCGGCCATTTGCGCGGAGAGCCAGGTGATGCGCTCGACCTCGTCCTCGCGGGCCGCGCGGCCGGCCGTCGGGTGGCTCGCGAGATTGACCGCGGTGTTGGCCGCCATGAGCGTGAGGAAGGTCGGCACCACGGCCTCGCCGTCGATGGCGGGGTCGGCCTCCTCCACCCGGTGCCCGAGGTCTGCGGCGAGGCTTGCGGTCTCCTCCAGCACGCGGAGCGCGTCCGCCCCGACCTCGGCGCCGTTCGGCGCGCGGCGGGTGAAGGCGATGCGCAGCCTGCCGGGATCGGCGCCAACCTCCTCCAGGAACGGGCGGGCCGGCGGCGCGGCGCTGTAGGGGTCGCCCGCGCCCGGCCCGCACGTGGCGTCGAGCAGGGCCGCGCTGTCGCGTACGCTCAGGGTCACGGCGTGTTCGGTGGAAAGGCCGCCCAGCCCCTCGCCCATGAAGGGCGCCATGGTGTTGCGGTTGCGCGTGGGCTTCAGCCCGACAAGGCCGCAGCAGGCCGCCGGCGCGCGGATCGAGCCGAAGCCGTCCGAGGCGTGGGCGGCCGGCAGCATGCGCGCGCCGACGGCCGCTGCCGCCCCGCCGCTGGAGCCGCCGGATATGCGCGCCGTGTCCCAGGGGTTCTTCGTCGCCCCGTGCAATTGCGGCTCGCAGGTGAGGCTGAGGCCGAGTTCGCAGGTGTTGGTCCGCCCGAAGATCACCACGCCGGCGCGCTTCAGCCGCCTGACGAGCTCGCTGTCCTCCCCCGGCACGACATCCTCGAAGAACCTGCAGCCCCGCGTGGTCGGGCAGCCGGCGAGCGAGGCGCTTAGGTCCTTCAGCAGGTAGGGCACGCCCTTGAGCGGCCCGTCGGGCAGCCCGTCGGCAATGGCCTGCCGTCCATAGTCGTAGAGCCGGTTGGTGACCGCATTGACGGCCCCGTTGCGCGCCTCGACCCGCTCGATGGCGGCCTCCAGCAGCTCTTCCGGCGCGGTCTCGCCGCGCGCCACCAGCCCGGCCAACCCGACGGCATCGTGCTTCTCATAGTCCGCGAACGCAGCCATTCCGTTTCCCTCCGACGCGCCGTTCCGGCGCCCGGCCGTTCCGGCCGGGGCCCGCGCCAAGGTGGCACACCGGCTGCGGCGTCTCCAGACAAAGACGACGGGGGTCCGTCATCCGGCCTTTCGCTCCGGAGCGGGCAGGGGGCCTGTCCCGCGGCGAGGCCGGCTTGCCCATGCCCCCTGCGCATACATGAACCGAAATCGCTATTGGCATTGTCCGGCGCCCGGTCCGACAAAGGTTCTCGTCCTGCGGGAGGTGCGCGCCGATGCAAACATTCGGTTTCGACGATCCCACGGCTCGCCGCGTCCTGGGCGCCTTCGTGGCCGCAATCCTGCTCCTGGCAACCGGTATGTTCCTCTTCGCGTGACAAGCCCTGGAGCGCCGGAGGGCCATCGGCGGCATGTCATGAAATGTCATGTTTTGTCATGTTCTCCCTGCGGACGCCGCTTGTACGACGGCCCGTCCGGGCATTCCGCCCGGCTCCTCCGGCTTCGCGTCTCCGGCATGGGTCTCTTCTCCCGATCCCTCTTCGTTCCGTTCATCCCGCCGCCGGCCCAAGCGGCGGGACCCTAGATTCGCGCGTATCGCGCGCGGGCGGGCGCGCGTTTGCGCCGGCGCGGTTCGCGCGCCTGATTGCGCCTGCGCGCGAGCCAAGCGCAGGGCACACATCTCCCCTCGGTTTCTCGGGGTCTTTTTCGCGCCGGCGCGGAAGGCGAAGCGGCTTCCGGAATGCCGCATCCGTGCCTCCCGCCTCATTTAGTCCCGGATTCCCCGGAGGTCAACCCGCATAAGGAAATATTTCACGACTTCATGAGCAAACCATGAAATTCAGCCACGCCCTCCCTCAGCGTCCCGCCAGGATCATCTCCGCGGCCTTCTCGCCGATCATGATGGAGGGGGCGTTGGTGTTGCCGGAGGTCAGCGTCGGCATGATCGAGGCGTCGGCGACGCGCAGGCCCTCCATGCCATGGACGCGGAGCCGGTCGTCCACCACGGCCATCGGGTCGGAGCCCATCTTGCAGGTGCCGACCGGGTGATAGGTGGTCTCGGCATTCTCCATCACCCAGGCGATTAGCTGCGTTTTCAATTGCACCCATCAACTTCCCCACACTTCGGCACTTTGCGCATCGAAAAACGCAACTTCCATAGGGTAATTCCAACTCCTGAGTCCTGCCAATGTTTGTGATTTCCTGATTATTCTTTGGTTATCTTCTGATTTCGGATCACCAAACAAGCTAATATATATTTTCTTGAACCGACCCCGTGCCAGCCGATACAAGATGTGATTGTCGTTATCCGCGAGCGAATGTCCATAAATAAAAACACAATGCTTGATAACTGTTGCATTTGCCGTCAACTGTTTAAATCCTTGGTAAAGATACGCGTCATGTCGAATCTTTACCTTTTTCTGTTGGCTCGTTCCTTCTGAAACAAATAGCGGAAATTTGTTAGATGAAATAGCAGATCTAGCTTGATCTATGAGGCGATTATCTGTTCTAATCCAAGTGAATTTTTGTAACTCATTTCCTGCATCGAAAAGATGCAGAGCTCCGTGCACAAAATGGACCTTCGCC
>JAJECZ010000343.1 GCA_022821735.1 Alphaproteobacteria bacterium
CAGCCCGCATTTCCGCGCCGACCCGAGGGCGAACGGCGGTTCTCTCTTCCGCATCTACCGCGACACGCGCTTCTCGCGCGACAAGACGCCCTACAAGACCAATGTCGGCGCGCATTTCCGCCATGCGGCCGGCAGGGACGCGCATGCGCCCGGCTTCTACCTGCATCTGGAGCCGGGCCGCTGCTTCGCGGGCTGCGGCATCTGGCGCCCCGGCGGCGAGGCGGTGGGGCAAATCCGCGAGGCCATTGCCGGCCGCCCCCGGGTGTGGAGGCGCGTCACCGGCGCTTCGTTCTGCGAGACCTTCGCGCTGATGGGAGAGTCGCTCAAGCGTCCGCCGCGCGGCTACGACGCCGGCCACCCGCTGGTCGGGGACCTGAAGCGCAAGGACTTCATCGCGCGGGCCGAGGTTTCTGAGGCCGACGCCGTAGCGCCCGACTTCCTCGACCGCTTCGCCGGCATCGCGCGCTCGGGCGGCCCCTTCGTCCGCTTCCTCTCCGAAGCCCTCGGCGTTCCGTTCTAGGTGCTCTATTTCAGCCTTCCTTACAGCCCTGCCCAAGAGCGAATTCGTTTCACTTGCTCATCTGCGGCAGAGTCTCGTTTCGGCCAAGCACCTTCAGCCATGAGAATTTCGAGCATCCTGCCGCATCTCCGCTCATAGCTGTTTCGTTGAGTCGGAGAGGTTTCGGCCGAATTTTGTGCCCATTCGGACGCGGCTTGCAGAGCACTGAACGCATTCTGCCCGTATTGGTTTTCATATTTTTTTGCAAGAGAAACTAATTTTCTACAGCGATCAATCCAAGTTTTTGCTACTCTAGACTTTGAATTTGGCTCAGGAATTGTAAGCTCCAATACTTGCCATGCACCTTCTAATACATTCATGTCGCTCTTTAAACTGAAAGCATGAGAAATTCTTTCATGTAATGCTGTTATCTCCACAGGTCTTGCTTGCAACGCAATTTCATCCATCAATTGATATTTAGTTTTATGGTGAGGTGCACGAATTTGAATAGATTGCTTGCCAAAGATTATGCCATTCCGGCAAATCCAACGGCATATGCCAACATCCATCCTGACAGCTTGAGTTCTATTGTAACTATTTACGACGCGGAGAAAGAAAGTATGCTTGTCCAATTCAATTCCGGGGACATTAACATCGAAATCCAGTTCTGGTGTGGTGAAATCAGCAAAAAAACTGCCTTGCCGTTTTGCTAATACAACATTGAACACGGAAATTTTTCCCCGCAGAGATGAACCGAACAGATATTCGAACGCTTCGTGTCCAAGATCGACCACGTCCTGATTGCTGATTAGTTTGTATTTGTCGGTAACGATGGCGAAGGGTTGTTCGTTGGGCTTTGCATTGGCACGAGTAACGGCTCGATACCGTTTTGCCAGATATCCAGGATCGTCAACAAAAACCTTTTTCAAGGTAACGGGAAAGCAGGCTTCCTGAAGCGCTTGTTCCCAGTTCCGATCTTCGGCGACTGACATGGTTTCATTCTCCATCTTGAGAAGATGGCTGTGCTCGGTGCGAGGTGGCTAGGTTAGAGAACACTCCAGCATTTGACAAAGCAATACATGGCCACGGGCGTTTCAATTTGCTCTACCGCCCTCCCGCCTCCATGTCGTGGACGGCCCAGCAGACCCAGGTGGTCCACCAGCCGTTGACCTCGAGCCCGGCGGCAGCCTGCAGGGCGCGGAGCGCGGCGTCGGAGCGCGGGCCCCAGACGCCGTCCACGGGGCCCGGCGCGAAGCCGAGCCGGGCGAGCGCGCGCTGGCGGCCCTCCGGCATCCACACATCCGACCACACGTCCGGAATCTCCGGGTCGTCGTAGATCGCGCGCAGCACGCGGGCGAAGGGGAATCCCAGCACGTCCTGCTTCCAAGTCGGGCAGAGGTCGTGATGGCCGTGATGGTCGCGCGGCCCGATCCCCGGCCAGCGGGCGGCGATCTCCCGGCCGACCGCCGCCATCATGGCGATCTGCTCCTCCGCCCAGGGCTCCACCCTGAAGATGCGCCGGCCGTCAGGCGTCGCGGCCCCGATCCAGTCCGGACCCGCCGGCACGCCGTCGCGCGCATAGCCGATATTCACCGTCTCGATGCCGATGCAGGCGCGCGCGCCCTTGGTGCGGACCGTCGAGGGCCGGCCGTCCCAGCGCAATTTCTGCTCGACGCCGGCATGCCAGGAGCGGTCGGAGAGCGAGACATAGCGCGACACGCCTTCCGCAAAGCTGCGCCCGACAGCGTAATGCGCCGAGGCCTGCCCCTTGCGCTCGGGCTCCGCGCCGCCGAGCAGGCGGTCGCAGGCGGCGAGGTCGTATGTCGCCGTCCAGTGCCATGTGACGCCCATCGGCCGGCCGTCCGTCGCCTTCGTCCAGCCCCGCGAGACCGCATGACCCCTGCCGAGCGGGATGCGCGGGCCCCTGTCGATGCGGAAACCCGCGGGCAGCGGCGCCGGCCGCGTATCGAGAGCCTGCCCTGAGCTTGTCGAAGGGGACCCCGGCGACATGTCATGAAGTGTCATGATATGTCATGTTTTGTCATGCGGGGCTGTCTCCGCGGGCTTCCGTTTCCTCGCGTTCTTCGCCGCGGTCCTGCCGTTCGTCCTTGCCGCCGGTGCGGTGCGGGGTCGGTTGCGGTCATTCCTGTCTCCTTCCCGGTCGGGGAGGGCGGTCCCTGTTTCGCGCGTAACGCGCGGGCGCGCCTTTGCGCCGGCGCGGTTCGCGCGCCTGATTGCGCGCGCGAGACGGCGGACGCATCTCTCCCGTCGGTTCTGCGGGTATTTTTTCGGATCCGGGGAAAGCGGCTCCGGATGCCCCTTCCCTCCGATGACATCATACCACACATCGGTGAAAGTCAAGCCAGTTTCAGAACAAAATCTGAAAATCCCGGATATTTTTCACGAAACGATGGCAGCGGAGGCCGGGACAGGCGGGGGCGGCGGCACCGAGCGCCAGGCATGGGACTCACGCGGCGGTCCGGGCGAGCGCGCTGCGGATCATCGCCTCGGTCTCGTCCAGCCCGTAGAGCGCGGCGAAGGACCCGAAGCGCGGGCCCTGCTTCCGCCCCAGCAGGACTTCGTATAGCGCGGCGAACCAGGACCGCAGCGGCTCGAAGCCATGGGCCTTGCCGACCGCATAAACATCCGCCTGCACGGTCTCCCCGTCGGCGTCGCGCGGCAGCGCCGCCAGCCGGTCGGCGAGGTCCGCCAGCGCCGCCGCTTCCTTCGCGTCCGGGTCGCGCCAGACCTTCTGCGAGGCGACGAAATCGCGGCAATAGGCAACCGCGAAATCCGCCAGCCGGTCCAGTTGCGGCCGCGTTTCCGGCGACGCCTCCGGGTCGTAGCGCGAGATGAAGCCCCAGAGCGTGTCCTTGTCCCGCGCGTCGCTGGCCGCCGCCAGGTTGAGCAGCAGCGAGAAGGAAATGCCTTCCTCCGGCGGCGGCGGCGCGCCGTCATGGATATGCCAGGCCGGGTTTTCCAGCCGCTTCTCCTCTTCCTCGCCCACGGCGCGGGCGAGGAAGGCGCGGTAGTCGTCCACCGCGCGCGGGATGACGTCGAAATAGAGCCGCTTCGCCGCCTTCGGCTTCTGGAACATGAAGAGCGCCAGGCTCTCCTCCGGCGCATAGGTCAGCCATTCCTCGATGGAGAGGCCGTTGCCCTTCGACTTGGAGATCTTCTCGCCGCGCTCGTCGAGGAAAAGCTCGTAGATGAAGCCCTCCGGCGGCCGGCCGCCGAGCGCGCGGCAGATGCGCCCCGAAAGGCGGACGGAATCGATCAGGTCCTTGCCGGCCATCTCGTAGTCCACGTCGAGCGCCCGCCAGCGCATCGCCCAGTCGGCCTTCCATTGCAGCTTGCACCCGCCGCCGGTGACCGGTTGTTCGACCCGCGCGCCGCTCTCGTCTTCATAGACGACCGTGCCCGCATCGGGGTCGCGGTGGAGGATGGGCACCTGCAGCACGACACCCGTCTTCGGGCACACCGGCAGGAAGGGGCTGTAGGTCTCCCGGCGCTCCGGCCCGAGCGTCGGCAGCACGATTTCCATGACCTTCTCGTAGGTCCGCAGCACGCCGAGCAGCGTCCCGTCGAACCGGCCGGAGCGGTAGCACTCGGTCGCGCTGACGAACTCGTAGTCGAAGCCGAACCGGTCGAGGAAGGCCCGGAGCCGGGCGTTGTTGTGCGCGCCGAAGCTCTCATGCGTGCCGAACGGATCGGGCACCGACGTCAGCGGCTTGCCGAGATGGGCCGCGAGCGCCTCGCGGTTCGGCACGTTGTCGGGCGCCCGGCGCAGGCCGTCCATGTCGTCGGAGAAAGCGAAGAGCCGGGTCGGAATGTCGGAGAGCTCGGCGAAGGCGCGGCGCACCATGGCCGTGCGCGCGACCTCGCCGAACGTGCCGATATGCGGCAGGCCGGAGGGGCCGTAGCCGGTCTCGAACAGCGCATAGCCCTTGTCCGGAACGCCCCCGCCGAGCCGCGCCAGCAGCTTGCGCGCTTCCTCAAACGGCCAGGCGCGGGCTTCGGCTGCGGCTTCGCTGGACATGGGCGGGCGGCTCCGGGATGGCGCGCGCGCACCCTTACCCGGATTTCCCGCCAATGTCATGGTCTGCGCGGCCTGCGCCGAAGCCGTTTCGCTCTTTCGCGGAACCGCACTACAACCGCAGGCATGGCGTCGGAGAGGAGCATCGTCATGCCGCGCGCGCCCGTCCTGGTGGCAAGCCCGGCGCGGGCCGTCTGGCTGGAGCCGGACGGCGCGGTCGAGGCGCTCGCGCCCACGGAGGCGGCGGTGCGCGCCCGCGGCCGCCCGCCGCTGGCGGTGCACGGGCCGGCGACCTCCCGGCGGCTGGACGCCGACGCGCGGCCCTTCCGCACCTACGACCTGCTGGAGCTCTTCGCCTTCGTGCGCCCGGCGCAATTCTGCCTGCCGACGCCGAACGGACTCGCCGACGCGGCCGGCCTGCCCCGCCCCGCGACCCTGGAGCGCGCGGCGGAGACGCTGTTCGGCGCGGCGCGGGCACTGCTCGCCGAACTTGCCCGCATGGAGGATCCGGGCGGCGCGGCGGCCGACCTTGCGAGCGATGCGGCGGAGGCCGGCTGGCTGTGGGGGCCGTTCGTGCTGGCGGCGCTGGGCGTATCGGAGCGCCGGCCGGCCGGCGGGGCCGGCTTCGCCGTCTGGGACCGGCTGCCGCTCTGGGCCGAATTCGCGCCGGAGCCGCAGCCCTCCAACCACCCGGTCGAGCCGGAGGAGGCCCGCCGCCGGCTCGCGAAGATGCTGGGCCCGGATGCCGAGGACCGGCCCGGCCAGGCGGACTACGCATCGGCCGCCACGGGCGCCTTCCAGCCGCGCGAGCGGGCCGGCGAGCCGCATATGGTGGTGGCCGAGGCCGGCACCGGGGTCGGCAAGACGCTGGGCTACCTGGCGCCGGCGAGCCTCTGGGCGGAGGCGAACGAGGCGCCCGTCTGGGTCTCGACCTATACGCGCAACCTCCAGCACCAGATCGACGGCGAGCTCGACCGGCTGATCCCCGACCCGGCCGCCAAGCGCCGCCGCGTCGTGCTGCGCAAGGGCCGCGAGAACTATCTCTGCCTGCTCAACCTCGAGGAAGCGGTGCGGGGGGCCCGGCTGACGCCGAACGAGACCGTGCCGCTCGCGCTCGCCGCACGCTGGGCGGACGCGACCCGCGACGGCGACATGACGGGCGGCGACTTTCCCTCCTGGCTTCCGGACCTGGAGGGGGCGGCGCGCATACGCGGGCTCGGCGACCGGCGGGGCGAGTGCCTCTATTCCGCCTGCGGCCACTACCAGCGCTGCTTCATCGAGCGCGGAATCAGGCGGGCGCGGCGGGCGGATCTCGTCATCGCCAACCATGCGCTCGTCATGGTGCAGGCGGCGCTGGGCGGGCTCGACGATGCCTGGCTGCCGACCCGCTATGTGTTCGACGAGGGCCACCATCTCTTCGACGCGGCCGACAGCGCCTTTTCGGCCGAGCTCTCCGGGCTCGAGACGGCGGAACTGCGCCGCTGGCTGCTGGGCGCGGAGGGCGGCGGCTCGCGCGCAAGGGGGCTGAAGCGCCGCGCCGAGGACCTGGTGCCGGACGGAAGCGAGGCGGCGCAAGCGTTGGCTGAAGCCGGCCGGGCGGCGACCGCGCTTCCGGCCGAGGGCTGGCTCGGCCGCCTCGCCGCGGGCGCGCCGCAGGGGGCGGTGGAACGCTTCCTCGCCATCGTCCGCCAGCAGGTGCTGGCCCGGGCGTCCGGGCGCGCAAACGGCGCCTACGGCCTCGAATGCGAGTGCCGCCCGCCGGTCGAGGGGCTGGTCGAGGCCGCCCGCGCCCTCGGCGGCGCGCTGGAGACGCTGCGCAAGCCGCTCGCCGTGCTGCGCCGCGCGCTGCTGGCCCGGCTGGCGGACGAGGCCGAAGACCTCGAGAGCCGCGAGCGCATCCGCATCGAGGCGCTGGCGCGCAGCCTCCACCGCCGCGCGGAAATGCAGCTTGCGGCCTGGTCGGCCATGCTGGAGGCGCTCGACGCCGAGCCGCCGGAAGCCTTCGTGGACTGGTTCGGGCTGGAGCGCGCGCAGGGCCGCGAACGCGATGTCGGCATGCACCGCCGCTGGATCGACCCGACCGCGCCCTTCGCCGCCGAGGTGGCGGAACCCGCCCACGGCCTGCTCGTCACCTCCGCGACATTGCGGGACAATGCGCGGGAGCGGGAGGAAGCCTGGCAGGCGGCGGAAATGCGCACCGGGGCCGGGCACCTTGCCGCCCCTGCCGTGCGCGCCGCCGCGCCCTCCCCCTTCGACTATCCGGCCCAGACCCGCGCACTGGTGGTGACGGACGTGCGCCGGGACTCGGCCGCGCAGGTGGCGGCGGCCTGCCGGAGCCTGTTCCTGGCGGCGGGCGGCGGCGCGCTCGGCCTCTTCACGGCGGTAGCGCGGCTGCGCGCCGTGCACGGGCTGCTGGCGGGGCCGCTGGACGCGGCCGGCATCCCGCTGATCGCCCAGCATGTGGACCGGATGGATGTCGCGACGCTGATCGACATCTTCCGCGCCGAGCCCGATTCCTGCCTTCTCGGCACGGATGCGGTGCGTGACGGCGTGGACGTGCCGGGCCGCGCGCTCCGCCTGATCGCGTTCGACCGCGTGCCCTGGCCGCGACCGACCATCCTGCACAAGGCAAGGCGCGCGCATTTCGGCGCCGGCTACGACGACATGCTGACCCGCCTCCGGCTCAGGCAGGCCTTCGGCCGCCTCGTGCGCCGCCGCGACGACAGGGGCGTCTTCGTGCTCCTCGACCCGAGGATGCCGTCCCGCCTCGCCGCCGCCTTCCCCGAGGGCGTGGCACTGGAGCGCGTCGGACTGGCGGAGGCTTGCCGGGTCGTCAGCGGCTTTGTGGGGAAGGCAGAGCAATAGGCCGGGGCGACCGGCGAGTGGACGGCCTCTATCGCGGCGTAATGATACCAAATGGCTCAGATAGCACTCTAGATACGCCATATTTCAGGGACTATATCAGAATAGATTGCAATTAAGATGCTAGAATACGGTATCTTGGTGCACTACCTTTTCCAGCATGAACTTGTCGAGGAGAAGCCCGATGGTCGCAATCCATGCCGAAATCCTGAAGACGCTCAGGAAGCGTAGCGGTCTGACCCAAGAGGCACTTGCCAAGGAAGGCAAGGTTGGGATCGCCACGATCAAGCGCATTGAGGCAGCCGAAGAGACATACGAGGCTCGCTCCCTTGTCGCCGAGCGTCTGGCCCGTGCGCTCGGAGTTGCGGTCGAGGCGCTCTCCGGGGAGCCGCTGGACGATAGAGAAGGCGAAAGCAAACTTCGGTTCTTCGGCTACCGGCCGATCAAGGGGGCAGTCAGGGCCGAGAACGCCCTTTCCTTCGACATGGTCGAGCATCTCTACGGGGTTCCTGCGGACCGGCAAATTGCCGTGGCGCCGCTGCTGTTCGCGCTTGCGGCCGAGGGAAGCCTTGCATGGCGTAAGGAGAAGCTCACCGTCATCGACGAAGCGGTGAAGAGACTGGCGACCTTAGCCGAAAGCGCAGGACACCTTTCTTTTGCCCATGCCGATAGAGTCGGGGAAGGTAGCGATTGGGAACGCGAGTCCATCGAAAGGCGCGACCTGTTCGGGCGCCATGCCTCCGACCGCGCATATGACCAAGGTTATGACCCAAACACGCACAACCCGTTCGTGGACTATCTGCGGATGTTCGCGAAGCGGATCGAGTCCGACGACATCCAGATCGAAATCGACTTGGATATTTTCAACGAACTGCCGAGATACGGCATAGGGGAGAGGATTATCGAAGAGGCAACGGGAGACGACAGGCGGGCCTATTACGCCATGAGCCGAGGCCACGTCAGGGTCAGGGACATACCGCAAGGTCTTCTCGGAGAAGAAAGGAAGGATGAGCGAATTGCTTGGCTAATTTCCCACATCCCCGAAAAGGAGCGCGAGGCGCTTGAGGAGGAAGAACGAGAGTTGGAGGCGCTCAGGAAGAAACTGAATATCGACCTGTCCGCAACGGCCGACCCGGCTCCGTCGCCGGAATCCTGCTGACTGCGAAACCAGAGGAGGCAATGCCGATGCCGCAAGACCCCGCCCGGACCCGCCATGCCGAAACCCGGATTCAGCAGCGCGGATTGCACAACAGGAAGCTCCGCATCCTGCGGGACGAATCCTCCCGGTATTCGCACGATGCGCGGATGTTCACCAGGAAGGACAAAGAGCGGTACATATCGTCCTTGAAGCGCGATATAGAGCATCTCAAACGCAGAGGGTCGCTAGAGGCAGTATCCGACATGAAGCGGGAAATCCAGCTTGCCGAGAGCCTTGCGGGTTGGAAAGCGGTCATTGTCGATGACAAGCTCATCACCTGCTATCCCGTGACCAAGACGCGCGGCCGCAGGCGGTGCAACCGCAAGTGGCGACGGGGATGAATTTCGCCTCGACTCGCCTTTGTGGAAACATCGAAGACACCCCGTTGAGCTTCATGAAGAAGGAGCCGCCCGAATGTGGACTGCGTTGATTATTGCGGGGGTCGGGATAGCTGCGGTTCTGCTGGGCCTCTATATCGAGTGGAGAAGTGGCCAACTGTGGTAGCACCCGGTCGCGTCATCTTTCTCCGTAGACCGACGGATGACAGGGAACGACCGCGCTGCTACGGTCGGGCCGAAGCGCATCCGGGGCTCGGTCGGGAGCCGCTGTAAGGGACAGGCATGGACATCAGTTCCGAACTGGTTGCAATCCTTGGCGTCGGAATCGCTCTGGCCGGGTTGATGCTGGCCGGGCAGCAGAGGACCGATAAGCGCATGGACCGGCTCGAAGACCGCCTGATCGCCGTCGAAAAAGGCCAGGCGCGAATGGAAGGCAAGCTGGGGTTCATCGAAAACTATATCCTGGGCCGCAACGCCGCCCCGGACGAACGGGCGGAGGCCCCGGCGGAATAATTCCGCTCGAACTCGCTTTCCCGCAAACGAAAATGCCTTCCGGGCTTCCGGAGAAGGAATCGCCATGACCGAATCCAACGACCGCACGGCGCTGCGCGAGGCCGGGGCGCGGCTTGCGGAAGAGCTCGGGCTGCCGGTGCCGTCGGGCGCGCCGGGGCTCGACGCTTTTGCGCTGGAGGCGGGCTTCGGCTCGCTGCTGGCGGACCCGGCGCTGCCGCCGGCCGACCGCATGGTGGCGGTGCTCTCCGCGCTCGCGCAGAAGGACCGGCAGGGCGATATTGCCACGCACATAAGGCCTGCGGTGAAGGCGGGGCTGGAGGCGCGCGAGATTCGCGAGATTTTCGTGCAGTGCGGGCTCTATGGCGGGCTGCCGATGGCGGCGCATGCGCTGAACACGCTGAACGCGCAGCTGGGCTATCCGGACCGGGAGGAGGAAGACGCGCGCGACCTCGCGGCGCTGGAGGCGGACGGACGCGCCACGATGCACGGGCTGCACGGCGAGCGCGCCGAGACCGGCTATGCCGCGCCCGGCAATGCGGGCTCGGCCGGCCTCTACCGCATCGCGATCCTCTACGGCTATGGCGCGATCTGGCACCGGCCCGGCCTCTCGCACCGGCGGCGCATGATCGTGGCGCTGGCGAGCATGGCGGTGCTGGGCCTGCACGACACGCTGGCGAAGTTCGCCGCCTCCGCGCGCGCCATGGGCCTCACGCCCGCCGAAATCGCGGCCGCCATCGCCCAGACCGCGCCCTATGCCGGCTTCCCGCCCGCCCTCAATACGCTCGGCCGCCTCGCCGACGTGCTGG
>JAJECZ010000104.1 GCA_022821735.1 Alphaproteobacteria bacterium
GGCATTGCAATTCAAGCTGGCCGACATGGCGACCGATCTGGATGCGGCGCGCCTGATGACCTTGCGGGCCGCGGCGGCGCTCGACGCCGGAGACCCGGACGCCACCCGCTACTGCGCCATGGCGAAACGCTTCGCCACCGATGCGGGTTTCGAGATTTGCAATGCGGCCCTGCAGCTCCACGGCGGTTATGGCTATCTCAAGGACTATCCGCTGGAGCGTTTCGTGCGGGACACGAGGGTCCACCAGATCCTGGAAGGCACCAACGAGATCATGCGACTGATTATCGCGCGCAAGCTGCTGGAGCGATGAAGGACGACATCCTGTTCGACCGGACGGGCGGCCTCGGCCTGGTTGTGCTGAACCGCCCGAAGGCGCTGAACGCGCTCACCCTGGAAATGGTGGACGCCCTCGACCGGCAATTGCTGGCCTGGGCGGAGGACGGAGCCGTCCGCGCCGTGGTGGTGGAAGGGGCGGGCGAGCGCGCCTTCGCCGCCGGCGGCGACATCCAGAGGCTCTGCGAAGCGGGCCGGACCGGCGACCCCTATACAAGCACGTTCTTCTGGGACGAGTACATCCTGGACTGGCGCGTCTTCCACTATCCGAAGCCCTATGTCGCGCTCCTCGACGGCATCGTCATGGGCGGCGGCGTCGGGGTTTCGGTGCTCGGTTCGCACCGCGTGGCGACCGAACGCACGGTGTTCGCCATGCCGGAAACCGGCATCGGCTTCTTCCCGGATGTCGGCGCGACCTGGTTCCTGCCCCGGCTGCCGGGCCGGCTCGGGCTCTATCTCGCGCTCACGGGCGCCCGGCTCGGCGGGGCGGACAGCTACCATGCCGGCATCGCGACCCACTATGTGCCGAGTGCGCGGCTGGATGAGTTGAAGGCCGCGCTGGCCGCCGTCCCTCTCGACGGGGAGGATATCGAGATCAACCATGCCGAGGTGAGCGCGGTGCTGGACCGTTTCTCCGAAAACCCCGGTCCTCCTGCGATTGCGCCGGTGCGCCCCGCGTTGGAGCGGTGTTTCTCAGGGGCCTCGGTCGAAGGGGTGTTGGAGGCGCTGGAGGCAGAGGGCGGCGAATGGGCGGACAGGACGCGCAAGGCCATGCTCGCCAAGGCGCCGACCTCGCTCAAGGTAGCGTTCGAGCAGTACCGGCGGGGCGGCGAGCTCGATTTCGATGCCGCGCTTGCGCTGGAATACCGCATGTCGCAGGCGTTCATGCGGGGCCACGATTTCTTCGAAGGCGTCCGCGCCCTGATCCTCGACAAGGACAACCGGCCCGCCTGGCGGCCGGCGCAGCTTTCCGAGGTGACGGCGGAGGCGGTCGCAGGCTATTTCTCCCCGGCGGACGAGGAACTGACATTCGACAATCCCGTCCGCCGATTTGCCCGGATATGAGGAGCTGACGTAATGGCGCGGATCGCATTTATCGGGGTCGGCAATATGGGCGGACCCATGACTCGTAACCTGTTGAAGGCGCAGCATGTCGTGACCGCCTACGACCCGGTCGATGCCGCGCTCGCGGACGTCGTCGAGGCGGGAGCCTCGGGGGCGGCTTCGGCCGCGGCGGCCGTCAAGGGTGCGGATGCTGTCGTCACCATGGTTCCGGCAGGTCCCGAGGTACGCGAGGTCTATACCGGGGCAGGCGAAGTTCTTGCCGCGGTGGAGTCCGGAACATTACTGATCGATTGCTCGACCATCGACGTTGCCACCGCGCGGGAAGTTGCTGCCGCCGCCGCGGACCGCGGACTTGAGATGGTCGATGCGCCGGTCTCGGGCGGCACGGGCGGAGCCGTCGCAGGCACGCTCACCTTCATGGTCGGCGGACCGGAGGCGGCCTTCGAGAAGGCGAAGCCGATCCTGGAGCATATGGGCGCGCGGATCGTGCATTGCGGCCCGGCGGGCAACGGCCAGGTGGCCAAAGCCTGCAACAACATGATGCTGGCGATCAGCATGCTGGGCGTCTGCGAGGGATTCACGCTCGCCGACAATCTGGGCCTCGACCGCCAGACACTCTTCGACGTGGTCGCCAACTCCTCCGGCCAGAGCTGGGCGGTGACGAGTTACTGCCCGGTACCGGGTCCGGTTCCGGCGTCGCCCGCCAATAACGGGTTCCAGCCGGGGTTCACCGCCGACATGATGGTCAAGGACCTGCGGCTTGCGAGAGACGCTGCGATGAAGAGCGGCACCGGCACACCGATGGGCGCGCTCGCCGAGGCGCTGATGGCGCTCCATGTGGCTGGGGGCAACGGTCCGCGCGATTTCTCCTCGATCATCGAGATGGTTCGCCGCTGACCGGCGGTGCCACGCGGGGTGGCCCGCTTGATCCGCCGCAGCCCGGACAGTAAAGGGCGAGGGCGAAAGGACAATGTCCCCCATGACTTTTGACGGGTCGGCGGAACGGACGGTGCTCGTCACCGGTGGCAGCCGGGGTATCGGCGCGGCAATCGCCGAGCGGCTCGCGTGCGACGGCTGGTCGGTCGCGCTGAACTATGCCGCCAGCGCGGCCGCGGCCGATGCGGTTGCCGACCGTATCCAGGAAGCCGGAGGCAGGGTTCGTACGATCCGGGCCGATGTTTCCGACGTGATGGATGTGCGCGGCCTGTTCGCCGAGATCGACAGGGAAATGCCGCGTCTGGAAGGGCTGGTGAACAATGCCGGTATCGCCTCGCCGCTCGGCAACTTCACCGATATCGACGACGCGGCGATGGTGCGTGTCGTGTCGATCAATGTTACGGGCGCCATGCTGGTCGCGCGCGAGGCGGCCCGGCGGATGATGCGCTCGCGCGGCGGGGCGGGCGGCATCATCGTAAATCTGGGCTCGCCGGCCTTCCGGCTTGGCAATCCCGGCGAACTTGTCGCTTACGCCACAACCAAAGGCGCGATTGCCTCGCTGACCATCGGGCTCGCGCGCGAACTCGGGGCGGAAGGCGTCCGGGTGAACACGCTGGCGCCGGGCCTCATTCCGACCGACATGGCCGAGGGACGCGATATCGAGAAGCTGCTGGCGGGGGTGCCGATGGGACGGCTCGGCACCGTCGAGGAAGTGGCCGAAGCGGCGTCGTGGCTGATGTCGGAGAAGGCCGGCTATGTGAGCGGCACGACGCTCGACGTAACGGGCGGCAGATAACCGCCACCGGAAGGGGAAAGACGGTGAAGACGGTCGTCAACAGCTGGAACGAGTGGGACCCGCTGCGCCATGTCGTTGTCGGGCGGGCGGACGGCTGCTGCATTCCGCCGCCGGAGCCGGCAAGCGATCCGAAAATTCCGCTGGACAGCGACATGCGCGGCGTCCACGGGCCCCGATCCCAGGAGACGGTGGACCGGGCCAACGAGCAGCTGGACGCCTTCGCGGCCATCCTGGAAGAGCGCGGCATCCGCGTGGACCGCCCGGACCCCATCGACTTCAACCGGGCAATCTCGACGCCGGACTGGAGCCACGGCTCGATGTTCGGCTGCCAGCCGCCGCGCGACGTGCTGCTGACGGTCGGGTCCGAGATGCTCGAAGCGACCATGTCCTACCGCTCGCGCTGGTTCGAGTATCTCTGCTACCGGCCACTGCTGAGGCGCTTCTGGGACGAGGACCCGAACATGCGCCACGAGGCGGCGCCGAAGCCGCGCCTCACGGACGCCTCCTACAAGCCCGACTACCTCTCCGACGACATCACCATCGGGGAGCGGCTGGAGATGGTGGCGGCGAAGGATTTCGTCACCACCGAGGCGGAGCCGCTGTTCGACGCGGCCGACGTGCTGCGCTTCGGGCGCGACCTCTTCGTTCAGCACGGCTTCACGACCAACCTCACCGGCATCGAGTGGCTGCGCCGGCACTTTCCGAATCACCGCGTCCACGCGCTGAACTTTCCGGGAGACCCCTATCCGATCCATATCGACGCCAGCTTCACGCCGCTCCGCCCGGGCCTCGTCCTCAACAATCCGGAGCGCCGCCTGCCGGACGAGCAGCGCGAGGTCTTCAACCGCAACGGCTGGGAAATCGTCGATGCGGCCCGCCCGGCGCATAACAGCCCGCCGCCGCTATGTTATTCCAGCGTCTGGCTGTCGATGAACGTGCTGGTGCTGGACCCGAAGACGGTCTGCGTCGAAGCGAGCGAGGTCCACCAGATGGACCAGATCGACAGGCTGGGCATGGAGGTGGTCCCGGTCCCCTTCCGCGATGCCTATGCTTTCGGCGGCGGCCTGCATTGCGCGACGACGGATGTCTTCCGCGAAGGCGTTTGCGAGGACTACTTCCCCAAAGGCTAACCCGCTTGTCGTTTCCGGAGCCGTCGATCATGGCCATTCCCACGACTCACGCCGGCAGCCTGCCCCGGCCGCTTGAACTGACCGGCCTGTACGGACGCCGCGCGCAGGGCGGGGCCGTCGATGCCGAGGCGCTGGCAGTTGCGGGCCGTGAGGCGACCGATGCGGTCGTCGCCCGCCAGATCGAGGCCGGCATCACCATCGGCAACAATGGGGAACAGCAGCGGGAGGGGTTCTTCCTCTACGTCCAGCACCGCATGAGCGGCTTCGGCGGGCGCTGGAAACGGCCGGGGCGGCAGGACGTGTTCCGCTATCCGGGGCTGGTGCGCGAATACGAGACCTTCCTGCGCGTGCGGGCCGAAGCGGTTTCCAACATGGAGCCGCCGATGAACCTGGGCGCTGTCCGGTATGTGGACCGGGCGCCTCTGGAAGACGAATGCGAGACATTCCGCCGGGCGCTCGAAAAGACCGGCGGTGGTTTCGCGCAGCCCTTCATGACCGCGCCCTCGCCCGGCATCGTCGTCTCGGCGATGCAAAGCAGCCATTACGCCGACCGGGAAGCCTACCTTGCCGATGTCGCGGCAGCGCTCCGGGTGGAATATGAGGCAGCGGTCTCGAACGGCTGGCTGTTGCAGATCGACGCGCCCGATCTTGCCATGGAACGCCACTTCCTGTTCGCGGATGAGCCGCTCGGCGCTTTCCAGAAATGGGTGGAACTCGTTGTCGAGACGCTGAACGGTGCACTGGCCGATGTGCCGCGCGAGCGGGTGCGGCTGCATGTCTGCTGGGGGAACTATGAGGGGCCGCACGACCTGGATGTCGAACTCCGCGACGTGCTGCCGATCCTGCTGAAGGCCGATGTAGGCGGGCTGGTGCTGCCGTTCGCCAACCCCCGCCACCAGCACGAGGTCGAAGAGCTGCGGCGCTTTCCGCTTGCCCCGGACCAGTATCTGGTCGCGGGCGTGATCGATACCACGACCAACTATGTCGAGCATCCCGAGACGGTCGCCGAGCGGCTGGAGCGCGCGGCCCGCGCCGTAGGCGACCCGGCGCGCATCCAGGCAGGGACAGATTGCGGCTTCGACACCTCCGCCGGCATGGGGCGGGTGCCGGAGGACGTGGTCTGGGCCAAGCTCCGCAGCATGGCCGAAGGCGCCCGTATCGCCAGCGAGCGGCTGGGAATCGGGTAGGGGCTTCAGACCCCGTTTGCGGCTACGCGCTCTATGGCCGCCTGCGTGCCACCGGGTGTGTGGGGAACGCCGTCTATCGCGAGATTGGCCTCGATAGCGCCGAGAAGGCCGAGGACCATCGTCTCGTTCAGGTCACCCAGATGGCCGATGCGGACGATCTTTCCGGCAAGGTCGAGCAGGCCGTGGCTAACGGCGACATTGAAGCGGTCGCGCAGGCTGTCGCGGAAGGCGTTCGGGTCATGGCCTTCCGGCCAGCGCACGGCGGTCACCGTGTCGGAGCGTTCTTCCGGGCGGCGCGCATTCAGTTCGAGCCCCCATTCCTCGACGGCGAGCCGTACCAGGTCCGCCATCCGGCGATGGCGGGCGAACACATTGTCCAGCCCTTCCTCGAAAAGCATGTCCAGCGAGACGCGCATGCCGGAGAAGATCTGCGTCGGCGCCGTGCCGGGGAATTTCGGCAACTCGCTGCCGAGGTCCAGCATGCGCTGCCAGCTCCAGTAGCGGCGCGGCGAGCCGCCGTCCCTGGCGACGGCCAGCGCCCGATCGTTCAGGCCGACGATGCCGAGGCCGGTCGGCAGCATCAGCCCCTTCTGCGAGCCGCCGACGGTGACATCCACGCGCCACTCGTCCATGCGGTAGTCCATCGAGGCGAGCGAGGAGATGGTGTCGACCATCAGCAGCGCGTCGTGGCCCGCCGCATCCATCGCCCGGCGGATGGCCGCCACGTCGCTCAGCACGCCGGTCGAGGTCTCACTGTGGACGATTCCGACCGCCTTGATCCGCCTGCCTGTGTCCTTCCGCAGCACTTCCTCCACGGCGTTCGGATCGGCGGCGTTGCGCCAGTCGCCGGGTAGCGAAATCACCTCGGCCCCGAACAGTCGCGCCATCTCGGCCCACCAGGTCGAGAAGGCGCCGGTCTCCGGGATGACGATGGTATCGCCGGCCCGGAACAGGTTGACGATGGTGCTCTCCCAGGCGCCGTGGCCGGAGGAGGCCCAGCAGAGGATGGTGCCGTCCGTCTTGAAGACCCGTTTCAGGTCCCGGTAGCAGCCTGCCGCCAGCGCCTCGAAGGCCGGGCTGTTGAAGTCCTCGGTCGGGCGGTCCATCGCCCGGAGGATCGGCTCCGGGATATTGGTCGGCCCCGGCAGGGCCATGAACGGCCGCCCGGCAACACGCGGCATGTTCATGAGCGCGTGCGATCCCAGATCTCGTCGATGGCCGCCAGTTCTTCCGCAGTCATCGTCCAGTTGCAGGCGACCGCATTGGTCCGGATCTGCTCGGGCGACATGGCGCCGGCAATGACGCTGGAGACCTGAGGACGCGCCGCCAGCCAGGACATGGCGAGGTCGAGCATGGAATGGCCGCGCTCGCGGGCGAAGGCGGTGAGCTCCCGCACCATGGCCAGATTGGCGTCCGTCCAGTAGCGGTCGATGAAGCGGCTCGAATCCGCCATGCGCGTTCCCGCGAGCGGCTTGTCGCCGTGCTTGCCGGTGAGCAGGCCGCTCGCCAGCGGGAAGAAGGGCAGCAGGCCCAGGTCGTATTTCTCCATCATCGCCAGCCGGTCGTCTTCCAGGCCGCGCATGGCGAGGCTGTATTCGTCCTGCGCGGAGACGAAAGCGTTGAGGCCGTGCATCTCCGCGGTCAGTTCCGCCTCGACGGTCTGCCAGGCAGTAAAATTGGAGTGGCCGATATAGCGCACCTTGCCCTGGCGGATGAGGTCGTCGAGCGC
>JAJECZ010000245.1 GCA_022821735.1 Alphaproteobacteria bacterium
CTCCATGAACGCCCGCACGGACTCGTCGCGGATATAGGCGTCGAACAGCATTTCGAAATGATGGTCGCGCACCGCTCCCGTCGTCGCGGCGAAGGCGAACAGGTAATCGACCGTGGCGGCGATCTCGAAGGCGCCCTTGTAGCCGTGGCGCATGACGCCCCGGATCCATTTGGGGTTGGCGGCCCGTGCGCGCACCGTGCGGGCGATCTCTTCCTCCAGGCTGAAGATGCGCGGGCGTTCCGGGCGGGTGTGGTCGTTGTGATAGACCGCGGGCCGGTTTCCGGAGAGCATGGCCGCCGCCGCCGCCAGCCCGCCCTCGAACTGGTAGTAGTCGTCGCTGTCGAGCAGGTCGTGCTCGCGATTGTCCTGGTTGTGGACCACCGCCTCGACCCGCGCGAGGCGGCGCTCGAACGCGCGGTGGGCCGGCCGGCCCTCCTCGCCCGCGCCATAGGCGTAGCCACCCCAGGCGACATAGGCGCGGGCCAGGTCCTCGGGGCCGTCCCAGCCGCCCTCGTCGATCAGCGCCTGCAGGCCCGCGCCGTAAGCCCCCGGCATCGAGCCGAACACCCGCCAGGTCGCCTCGCGGAACCCGTCGCCTTCCGGCGTGTAGAGAGGGTTGTCAGCCTCGTCGAGCCGGGCGACGGCGCGCACGGCGCTGTCGAACAGATCGATCAGGCCCGGAAAGGCGTCGCGGAAGAACCCGGAGATCCTGAGCGTCACATCGATGCGCGGGCGGTCGAGGGCATCGCGCGGCACGATTTCGAAGCCGGTCACGCGCCCCGAGGCCGCATCCCATGTCGGACGCACACCCATCAGCGCCAGCGCCTGGGCGATGTCGTCGCCGCCGGTCCGCATGGTGCTGGTTCCCCAGGCGCTGAGCGCCAGCGCACGCGGCCACTCGCCGTGGTCGCGGACATGGCGCTCGACCAGCAGCGTGGCCGAATGCCAGCCGAGCTGCACGGCGGCAGGCGTCGGCACGGCGCGGGTATCGACGGAGTAGAAGTTGCGCCCGGTCGGCAACACGTCCGGCCTGCCTCTCGTCGGAGCGCCGGAGGGGCCGGGCTCGATGAAACGACCGGCGAGGCCCGCCTTGAGGCCGGCTGTCTCCGCCTCGCCCGAACGGTCGAGCGCCGGGGCCAGCGTTTCGCCGAGGAAGCCGAGCGCAGCGGCGCTTTCGGGGCCGGGCGCCGTCTCCGCGCCTTCCGCCAGCCGCGTCATCGCCGCCTCGAGCCGCTCCAGCGTGTCGCCCGCCGTGCGCCAGAGGGCGTCGCCCGAAAGGAAAGCGGGCCGGGGGCCGGTCCACGGTGCGGCCAGGTCCTCGCCGACCTCGATGCCGAGGTCCGCCATGAGCGCCGGCAGCAGCTGCGGGCGCATGGCGGCGACCAGGAGGTCGCGGCGCTGCCGGCCCTGCGGCGAGGCGCCGAAGACATGCAGCCCGTCGCGGATCTGGAGTTCCTTCAGTTCGCAGAGATAGCCGTCCAGCTTGCCGAGCGCCGCCGCCTCGCCGTCCTCCGGCCGGATGCCGCAGTCGGCCGCCAGCCCCTCGCGCTCCGCAAGGTCCCGTATATCCGAAGCCAGCACAGGCAGGCGGCGCGGATCGAGCGACGCTGCCTGATAGTACTCGTCCACCAACCTTTCAAGTTCCACCATCGGTCCGTGGCTCTCTGCGCGCGTGAGCGGCGGAGTCAGATGGTCCACGATTGCGGCATGAGTGCGGCGCTTGGCCTGCGCGCCCTCGCCCGGATCGTTGACGATGAACGGATAGAGGTTCGGCATGGGCCCGAGCACGGCGTCGGGGAAGCAGTCCTGCGAGAGCGCCAGCGCCTTGCCCGGCAGCCATTCCAGATTGCCGTGCTTGCCGAGATGGATGACCGCATGCGCCCCGAAGCCGCGTCTCAGCCAGCCGTAGAAGGCGAGGTAGGCGGGCGGCGGCGGCAGGGCCGGGTCGTGGTAGCTGGAGGCCGGGTCGATATCGTAGCCGCGCGAGGGCTGCACTGCGACGGCGATATCGCCGAACAGGAGCGCCGGTATTACGGTGTCCCGGCGGGAAAGGCCCCAGCGTTCCCGCACGGTTTCCATGGCGGCCTTGGGCAGGTCTCCCAGGAAGGCGTCGAATGCGCTCTTCGGAAAGACCGGCCCCCCGGCCCGCGCCTCCTGCAGCAGCCGCATGAGCGCGTCGCCGTCCGCCGGCAGTCCTTTGGCCCCGAGCGCGCGGAGCACGGCGAGTGCCGAGGCCGGGGTGTCGAGGCCCACGCCATTGCCGATGCGCCCGTCGCGGGTCGGGTAGTTGGCGAGGATCAGGGCTATGCGCTTCCGTCCCGGCCGGCGGAGTTTCGCCCAGTTGGCGGCGAGTTCCGCCACGAAGCGCACCCGGTCGGGCACCGGCCGGTAGCGGGCGATGTCGCACTCCGTCGCCGGGTCGCGCCGGCTCGGCGCCTTGAAGGAGACCGCGCGGGAGATCAGCCGCCCATCCACCTCAGGGAGCGCTATGTTCATGGCAATGTCGCGCGGGGAAAGGCCGCGTGTGCCGTCGCGCCAGGCGGCCTCCGCGCCGCCGGAGAGCACCGCCTGGACCACCGGGCAATCGTACCGGTCCAGCGGCCCCGGACCGTCCGCGCCGCGCGCTGCGAATCCGGTGGTGTTGACGATGACGGCAGGCGGCTCGTCCGCGAGCAGGCGGTGCAGCAGGCCGAGTGAGGCCGGGTCCTTGAGGCTGGAGACCGCGACTGGCCGGGGCGCGAGGCCCGCTGCCGCCATCTCCTCCACCAGCATGTCGATGGCCGCCATGTTCCCGGACTGCAGATGCGCCCGGTAGAACAGCAGCGGCGCGGCCGGGCCGGCGCCGGTCGCCGCCCCGTAGGGTTGCGCGCGCGGGATCGGGGCGGGCTCCCGCCAGGAGGCGGGCCGGCCGAGCAGGTCCGACGCATAGCGCAGCAGGTTGAGCGCATTGTCGGGGCCGCCCTCCGCCAGGTAGCGCCAGATGCGGCGGCGGGCGTCCGCATTGAGGCTGGACCAGGCGTCGAGCTCCGGGTCCGCCCGGTCGTCGCCCGGCAGCAGCGCCACCGGCGCCTCCAGCGCGCCCAGCCGCTCGACGCCGTAGGGCCAGTAGCCGCGCCCGCCGAGCAGGCGCACCACGACCAGCCAGGCGCGGGAGAGCACGCGCTCTACATGGAGATCGACGGACAGGTTGTGGCCGAGCGCCATGACGTTGGCGAGCCGGAGCATCGGGGCGTGC
>JAJECZ010000394.1 GCA_022821735.1 Alphaproteobacteria bacterium
TCGGCCCGGCACCTGTCCTGCGCGAACGGGCAGCGCGGCGCGAAGGTGCAGCCCGGCATTTCCTGCCTGAGCGAGGGCACCACGCCCGGTATTTCGGCAAGGCGTCCTCTGTCGCCCGCCAGCGCCCGCGCGGCAAGCTTGGGGATCGAGCCCATGAGGCCGAGCGTGTAGGGATGCAGCGGCCGCGCGAAGAGGTCGGCCACCGCCGCCTCCTCCACCTTGCGGCCGGCATACATGACCACGACGCGCTGGGCCGTCTCGGCCACTACGCCCAGATCGTGCGTGATGAACACGATGGCGGCGCCGATCTGCTCCTTCAGCTGCAGCATGAGATCGAGGATCTGCGCCTGGATCGTGACGTCGAGCGCGGTGGTCGGCTCATCGGCAATCAGGATCGACGGATTGCAGGCGAGCGCCATGGCGATCATCACCCGCTGGCGCATGCCGCCGGAAAGCTGGTGGGGATATTCCCCCGCACGGCGCCGGGGTTCCGGAATCTGCACGATGTCCAGCATCTCGACCGCCCGCTCGGCGGCGGCGCGGCGGCCCAGGCCCTGGTGCAGTTCCAGCGATTCCGCAATCTGGCGGCCCACCGGCATGACGGGGTTTAGCGAGGTCATCGGCTCCTGGAAGATCATGGATATCCGGTTGCCGCGGATGTCGCGCATCCGCTCCTCGCTCGCCAGCAGCAGGTCCTCGCCATCGAACAGGATGCGTCCGGCCTCGATCTTCGCGGGCGGGACCGGCAGCAACCTCAGCACCGACATGGCCGTCACGCTCTTGCCGCAGCCGGACTCGCCGACAATGGAGAGCGTCTCGCCCCTGTCCACCCGGATCGACACGCCGTCCACGGCCCGCACGATGCCGTCGCGGGTGTGGAAATGCGTCTTGAGGCCGTCGATCTCCAGGATTGCGCCGTTCGCCATCGGACTACATCCGCCGGGCGATGCGGGGGTCGAGGGAGTCGCGCAGCCCGTCCCCCAATATGTTCACCGCCAGCACGGTCACGGCGAGGAAGATGCCGGGGAAGAAGATCATCCAGGGCGCGAACTGGAAGTAGGTCCGGCCCTCCGCCATGATATTGCCCCAGCTCGGGATTTCCGGCGGGGTGCCGGCCCCGAGGAACGAGAGGATCGCCTCGATTACCACCGCCGACGCGCAGACATAGGTCGCCTGCACGATCAGCGGGGCGAGCGTGTTCGGCAGGATGTGCTTCAGCAGGATTTTCGGCAGCCGCGTCCCGACGGAGACGGCGGCCTCGACATAGGGCTGCTCTCGCACGGTCAGCACCACCGCGCGGACGAGGCGCACGACCCGCGGTATCTCCGGGATCGAGATCGCGATGATGACATTCACGATGCTGGCGCCGGCCAGGCTGATGAGCGCAATGGCGAGCAGCACGCCCGGTATGGCCATCAGGCCGTCCATGACCCGCATCACGACCGCATCGACCCAGCGGATATAGCCCGCAACCAGGCCGACCGAGAGCCCGATGACCGTGCTGATCACCGCCACGGCGAGCCCCACCATGAGGGAGATCTGCCCCCCGTAGATGGTGCGCGCATAAACGTCGCGCCCGAGGAAATCGGCGCCGAACCAGAAGGCTTCGCTCGGCGCCTTCAGGCGGTTGATCGGGTTCAACCTCAGCGGGTCGGGCGCAATCAGGGGCGCAGCCACCGCGGACAAGGCCATGAGGATCAGGATGCCCCCTCCGACGATCACCGTCGGGTGGCGGCGCGAATATTCCCGGAAGCGCGCCCAGGCGCCGGGGCGCGGGCCCTCGTCCTCGACCTCGCCGGGGAACGCGGCGATCTGCGGCGCATCGGCCATCAGTAGCGGATCCTCGGGTCGAGAACGGTGTAGGAGAGATCGATGACGAGGTTCACGATCACATAGGCACCCGAGAAGATGAGGATGACGCCCTGGATGATCGGGTAGTCGCGCCTCAGCACGGCATCGATGGTGAGCCGTCCGAGGCCCGGAATGTTGAAGACGCTCTCCGTGACCACCACGCCCCCGATCAGCAGTGCGATGCCGATGCCGATGATGGTGACGATGGGCACGGAGGCGTTGCGGAGCGCGTGGCGGATGAGGAGCGCATTGTTGTCGAGTCCCTTGGCTCTCGCCGTGCGCATGTAATCCTCGGTCAGCACCTCGAGCATGCTCGCGCGCGTAATGCGGGCTATCAGCGCCACATAGATGATGCCGAGCGCCACGGTGGGCAGGGTGATCGAGCGCAGGAACGGCCAGAAGCCCTCACCGATGGGCTTGTAGCCCTGCACCGGGAACCAGCCGAGCGTGATCGAGAAGAGCCACATCATCGCGTAGCCGATGACGAAGACCGGCACCGAGAAGCCCAGCACGGCGAAGACCATGATGACCCGGTCCGTCAGCGTACCCGCGCGCCAGGCGGCGATCACGCCCATCGGCACGGCGACGAGGATAGCGAAGATGATGGTGGCGATGGCGAGCGCGAGCGTCGGCTCGAGCCGCTGGCCGATCAGCTTGGCGACCGGGAGATTGGAGAAGATCGAGGTGCCGAGGTCGCCCGAGAGCAGCGCCCCCACCCAACTGAAGAACTGGACGTGGAGCGGCTCGTTCAGGCCGAGGTTCTCGCGGATCTTTTCGATGTCCTCGGGCCGCGCATAGTCGCCGGCGATGACCACGGCAGGGTCGCCCGGTGTCAGGTGCAGCAGCAGGAAGACGGCAATGCCCACGACCGCCATGACGGGCAGCGTCGCCAGCAGCCGGCGGGCGATATAGGCGTACATTCAGGTCCGATCCGAAAAAGACGCCGCCGAGCGGGAACGGCCCCGCCCGGCGGCTCCGGAACTCGTCATCCGGAGTCCTTGGAGATGTTCCAGAAGAACGGCACCGGCGAGACCAGCACGCCCTTGAGGCCCTTCCGCCATGCCACCGGCTGGAACCACTGACCGTAGTTCACATAGGGCACCACATGGTCGAAGAGGCGGCCTTGCAGCTCGTCGATGATCGCCTTTTTCTTCATCGGGTCCGCCTCGCGGGCGAAGTCGTCGCGAAGCATCTCGGTCTTCTCGTCCGTCGGCCAGCCGAACCAGGCCCTATCGACACCGCCGCCCGACACGCCGATATTGGCGATGGGCGACGTGGCGTCCGCGCCCGTCGCATAGGTGTGGAAGATGTTCCAGCCGCCGTCGGCCGGGCTCTTCTTCTCCGCGCGCCGGGAGGTCAGCGTGGACCAGTCCATCGCCTGCACTTCCACGTCCATACCGACGTCGCGAAGCACCTGCGCCGTCACCAGCGCAGCCGCGTTCAGCACCGGAATGTCCGTGGACTGCATCAGGATGATCTTCTCACCCTTGTATCCGGCTTCGGCGAGCAGCTGCTTGGCCATCTCCGGATCATGCGACTGGAGCGCCTCGACGCCCACATCCGACTCGTTCGGCGTGCCGCAGATGAAATAGGCGGCACATTCCTTGTAGAGCTTCGGATCGCCGACGATGGCCTGCAGGTACACTTCCTGGTTGACGGCATAGAGCAGCGCCTGGCGCGCCTTCGGGTTGTCGAAGGGCGGGTGCAGGTGGTTCGGCCGGAGCCAGCCCTGCGTGCCGAGCGGGTCGATCACGGCGAGTTCGACATTCTCGTCCTGCTCCAGCAGCTGCACCATGTCGACGGCCGGCGTCTCCCAGAGATCGACTTCGCCGTTGATGAGCGCGTTCATCGCCGTCGCCGGGTCGGGAATGTAGATCCACTCGACCCGGTCGAAATGCACGACCTTGCCGCCGGCGGCGCCCGAAGCGGGCTCGCTGCGCGGCACATAGTCCTCGTTCTTCGCGTAAACGACCTTGGCGCCCGGCACCCACTCTTCCTTGACGAACCGGAACGGACCGGAGCCGACGACTTCCGGAACCTGCTGGTTCGGGTCTGTCTCAGCGTGCTCCTTCTTCATCATGAAGGGGGTGTTGGAGCTGATCTTGCCGATCGAATCGAGAACCAGACCGTAAGGCTCGTTGAGTGTGAGCGTGAAGGTCTTGTCATCGACCGCCTTCAGTTCCTTGGTGAAGTCCATGAGCTTCTGGCCCATGCCGTCCTTCTGGCCCCAGCGCTTGATCGAGGCCACGCAGTCTTCGGCCTTCACCGGGTCGCCGTCATGCCATTTCAAGCCGTCGCGCAGCGTGAAGGTATAGACGAGCCCATCGTCGCTGACGGAATAGTCGCCGACCATCTGCGGGTGGATGTTCAGCTTGTCGTCCTGGGCGAAAAGCGTGTCATAGACCATGTAGCCGTGATTGCGGGTGATGTAGGCCGTGGTCCAGATCGGATCCAGGTTCTTCAGGTCGGCATGCGGCACGATGCGCAGCACCGACTCCGCCGATGCCGGACCGACGCCGAGGCCCAGCGCCATCGGCGCCGCAGCCAGCGCAGCGAGCGCTGCGCGCCGCGTCGCGGTTAAGAGTCGTGGCATGTTCCCTTGTCCTCCTGTTGACTCCCGAGTTGGCCGTGCAGCACCGCTGCCGAGCCGGCCGAGCGGCCATGCAACCACGGTTGGGCGCGCTTGTCACCTTCGCCGGCGGCCGCCCTGTAGGCGGCAATGTCGCGGGCGCATGACATTGCGCAGCCGCGCCGCTTCTTTATGGTCCCTCGCTCATGACCGACAGTTTCGACTATGTGATCGTCGGCTCCGGTACGGCCGGGTCCGTGCTGGCGTCCCGGCTCGCGGCCGGCGGCATCCATTCCGTCTGCGTGCTGGAGGCCGGGCCGCCGGACCGCCATCCGTTCATCCACATTCCGGCCGGCTTCATGAAGACGCTGACGAACCCGGCGGTGAACTGGCTCTATTCCGCCGAGCCCGGCGAATGGACCGGCGGCCGGCGCATCCACGCGCCGCGCGGCAAGACGCTGGGCGGATCGAGCTCAATCAACGGCCACATCTACAATCGCGGCCAGCGGCTCGACTATGACGGCTGGGCGCAGCTCGGCAACCGGGGCTGGGGCTA
>JAJECZ010000283.1 GCA_022821735.1 Alphaproteobacteria bacterium
CGCCCGCCACGACCATCTTGAAGCCGTTGTAGTCGGGCGGGTTGTGTGAGCCGGTGACCATGACGCCCGCGTCGAGGCCCAGATGGTACATGGCGAAATAGAGCATCGGCGTCGGCCCGAGGCCGATGCGGGTGACGTCGATACCGGCGGCGGAGAGGCCATCGACCAGCGCCGCCTCGAGGCCGGGGGAACTCAGCCGGCCGTCATGGCCCACCGCCGCGTTCCACCGGCCGCCCCGCGCCAGCACGGTGCCGAAGGCGCGGCCGAGGGCGTGCGCATCCGCCTCCGACAGGGTCTCGCCCACAATGCCGCGCGCGTCGTATTCCCGGAGGAAGGTCGGGTGAAAAACATGCCCGGTCACGGTGCCCGCCCCTTTCCGACCCCGCGATAGGAAAAGCCCGCTGCCGCCATTTCGGCGGGCTTGTAGACATTGCGCAGGTCCAGAAGCACGGGCGCGGCCATGACTCTGCGAAGGCGCCCCATGTCCACCGCGCGGAACTCGTTCCATTCGGTTACCAGCACGGCGCAATCGGCGCCTTCGGCCGCGTCATAAACATCGCTGCACCAGGCGACATCCGGCAGCAGCGGACGGGCGGTCTCCATCGCCTGCGGGTCGTAGGCGCGCACCTGCGCCCCGGCCGCCTGCAAGGCCGGCACCAGCTCCAGGCTCGGCGCCTCGCGCATGTCGTCGGTGTTGGGCTTGAAGGCCAGACCCAGCACGGCGACGGTCTTGCCCGCCGCATCGCCGCCGAGCGCCTCCAGCACGCGCCCGGCCATGGCCCCCTTGCGGGCGTCGTTTACGGCGGCGGCCGTTTCCACCAGGCGCACCGGAGACCCGGCATCGCTGGCCGTCCGGGTCAGCGCCAGCGTGTCCTTCGGGAAGCAGGAGCCGCCATAGCCGGGTCCCGGATGCAGGAACTTGTCGCCGATCCGCCGGTCGAGCCCCATGCCGCGCGCCACGTCCTGCACGTCCGCGCCCACGCGCTCGCAGAGGTCCGCGATCTCGTTGATGAAGGTGATCTTGACCGCGAGGAAGGCATTGGCGGCGTATTTGGTAAGCTCCGCCGTCTCGCGGTCGGTGAACAGGATCGGCGTCTCACGCAGGAAGAGCGGGCGGTAGAGCTCCCGCATCGCGGCGCGGGCGCGGTCGGTCTCGGCGCCGATCACCACCCGGTCGGGGTGCATGAAGTCCTCGATCGCCGCGCCCTCGCGCAGGAATTCCGGGTTGGAGACCACGTCGATCTCGGCGTCCGGGCGCAGTTCGGCGGCGATCCCGGCGACGCGGGCGCCCGTTCCCACCGGCACTGTCGATTTGGTCACCAGCACGGTGTAGCCCCGGACCGCCGCCACGACCTCGCGCGCCGCCTCGAAGACGAAGCTGAGATCCGCATGGCCGTCGCCGCGCCGGCTCGGCGTGCCGACGGCGATGAACACGATATCCGCTCCGGCAACCGCCGCCGCAAGGTCGGCGGAGAAGGTCAGCCGCCCTGCCTCGACATTGCGCGCCACAAGGCCGGCGAGGCCCGGCTCGTAGATCGGCATCTCGCCCTGCCGAAGCCTCGCGATCCGCTCCGCGTCCTTGTCCACGCAGACCGCATCCGTGCCGAACTCGGTCAAACAGGCGCCCGTAACCAGGCCGACATAGCCCGCGCCCACCATCGCAATGCGCATGTCCCGTCCCCCGCCGCCCTGTCCAGCGCCGGCCCCTGCTTCAGGCGAAGCGGGCCAGGATTTCCCTTGCAGCCGGCGCGAACTCGGGCCTTGCGAGCGCGCAGGCGATATTGGCTTCGAGGAAGCCCATCTTGTCGCCGCAGTCGAACCGCCTTCCCTCGAAGCGCAGGCCGTGGAAGGGCACGGCGCCGACCGTTCGCGCCATGGCGTCGGTCAACTGGATTTCGCCGCCCGCGCCCGTCTCATGCGCGTCGAGCGCGGTCAGCACCGAGGGATCGAGCACATAGCGCCCGACAATGGCGAGCGTCGAGGGGGCGTCGGCCGGCGCCGGTTTCTCTACAAGGCCCCGGACCGAGGCGAGCCGTCCGTCATCTTCCACAACGTCCAGCACGCCGTAGCGGCCGGTCTCTTCGCGCGGCACGTCCATGACCGCGACGACATTGCCGCCATGCTCGCGGTGGACGTCGAGAAGCTGGCCGAGGCAGGGCCGCTCCGAGAGCACGAGGTCGTCCGGCAGGATCACGGCGAAGGGTGTAGCGCCCACGACATGGCGCGCGCACCAGACCGCATGGCCGAGGCCGAGCGGCGCCTGCTGGCGGACATGCACGACCGCGCCCGCCGCCGGCACCATCTCCGATGCTGCGGCCCGCAAGTCCTCCTTGCCGCCCGCCGCCAGCGCATCGTCGAGTTCCGCGGCGAGGTCGAAATGGTCCTCCATGGCCGCCTTGCCGCGCGAGGTCACGAACACGATGGTCTCGATCCCGGCGGCCCGGGCCTCCTCGACCGCATACTGGATCAGGGGCCTGTCCACCACCGGCAGCATTTCCTTCGGCACGGCCTTGGTGGCCGGCAGGAACCGCGTGCCGAGCCCGCCCGCCGGAATGACCGCCGTCTTGACCGGTCGCGTCATGGATGAACGCCCCTTCTTTCCCCGCATGCGCGGGCCCTGCGTCTCAGGAGCCAAGCAATATATCCTTGGCCTGATTTATTTGCGCGGCGAAGAATGTCGAGCCGCCCCGGTCGGGGTGGTATTCCCGCATCAGCCGGCGGTGCGCCGCGCGGATCTCGGCCGCGGCTGCCCCGGGACTGAGGCCGAGCACCTTGTATGCCTCGCTGCGGCTCATGCCGGCGCCGCCTGCGGCCGGGGCCTCGTTCGCGGCCGTATCGCGCCAGTTCTCCGGCCCCTCGCGGTCCAGCCAGCTTTCCAGGAGCTGGGCCGAGCGCGGGTCGTTGCCGGTGTAGAAGCGCAAGAGGTCGAACAACTCGGCCTCGGCGAGGTCGGCAAGCGCAGCGCCGGTATGCGGGCCATCGATCACGCGCCCGTGCATGGCCCCGCTGTCATGGTCGAGGCGCATGGCGAGGAAGCGGGTCTGCACCTCCGAGCCCTTGCCGGGCGTCGGGCCTCTCGCGGTCTTCGCCATGTTGCGCGCGCGCCGCCACTGCATGAACAGGCCGAACAGCAGCGGCGCCAGCAGGCCCAGCACGAGGCCCCGGCCGAACACCAGCAGCAGGACGACGGCCGCGCCCATGACGAGGGCCGCCGCCAGCCTGAGCACGCGCAGAAGCACTCGCGGATCGGCATTGGCGGCCCAGCGCGCCAGCAGCGGCAGGCAGACCAGCAGCGCCAGGACCAGGACGACGACGCCGATCACCGCCGCCGGCTCCTCCCGCCGCCCGGCAGCGCCTTCATCTGTCCCGCCAGTTGCTTCGCCGCACTGCCGGGCAGGGATGTCAATGCAGCGCGGCCGCCGGCGGCGAACGCCGCCACGGCGCGCAGCAGGGCGCGCAACTGCTCGGCGCTCCCGGTGTCGAACCGGCAGCAAGCGCCGCCGGTCAGCCGCGCGATCTCGTTGAAGCCGCGCGTCGCCAGCGGGTCGCCGCCCTCCTGGAACAGGAAGGCCGGCGTGCCGAGCATGCCGAGCCGTCCGGCCTCGTGCGAGACGCGGTCGATATCCTCCTCGAACGCATCGCCCACGAAGACCAGCGCATCGACCTTGCGCTTGTTCGTCTCCTTGGCGGCATGGGCCAGCACCCGGCCGATCTGCGTCAGGCCGCCATAGCACCTGATCTGCAGCATCCGTTTCAGCAGGTCGTTGGCGTTGCGCACCCACCCGCTCGCCTTGCATTCGCGGAAACCGCGATAGAAGACGAGCTGGACCTCGAGCCCGCCCAACGCCGCAGCGGTCTGGAACATTTCCGCCTGGAGGTGGCTCGCCCGGTCCCAGGTCGGCTCGCGGCTCGCGGTGGCGTCGAGCGCGAAGATCAGCCGCCCGCCGCCGCCGGGACGCGCTGTCTTGGCCGCCTTTTCGAGGAAGGCGTCGATATCGCCCTCGGGCGAGAAGCGTGTCGGCGTTCCGGCCATGGCAGC
>JAJECZ010000407.1 GCA_022821735.1 Alphaproteobacteria bacterium
GCCGCAGCCTGCTCGGAGCCCTCCGGGAACAGCCGCTGGAAGATAAAGCACTGCTCCGCAGCATCGGGCCTGTCCCTGGGCGCCTGGAGGCAGCCCTTCGTCCAGTCGCCGGACTTTTCGCCCTGGACGACCTGGGCGGCCGCCGGCAGCGCGGCCGCGGCCAGAATAAGCAGGAACAGGGTTCTGAGAAGCATGGGGCAGGAACTCTGGACAGACGGGTCGGAGCGGGCGGCTGTTTAGCACTGCCGGGGCGGGTTTGGCGAGAGCCGCAGGCAGGCCCCCTCGTTGCCGCGCCCCGGGAGAATGGGTATAGCAGCGGCGATGCGAGAGGCGGAGAGGGGCGGCGTCATGCAATTCGAATGGAGCGAACAGCACGAGCAGATGCGCGAGGCGGTGGAACGCCTCTGCGCCGGATTCGACCTCGACTACTGGCGCGAGCGCGACGGGGAGGGGGAATTCCCGCACGATTTCCACCGCGCCGTGGCGGAAGGCGGGTGGCTCGGCATCGCCATGCCGGAGGAGTTCGGCGGCTCGGGGCTCGGCATCGTCGAGGCAACGATCCTGATGCAGGCGGTGGCCCAGTCCGGCGCGGGCATGAGCGGCTGCTCCGCGATCCATCTCAACATTTTCGGACCTCAGCCCATCGTCAAGCACGGCACGGACGAGCAGCGCCGGCGCATGCTGCCGGAGCTGATCGCCGGCGAGAAAAAGGCCTGTTTCGCGGTCACCGAGCCGGACTCCGGCCTCAACACCTCCAGCCTGAAGACGCGGGCCGAGCCGGACGGCAAGGGCGGCTATGTCGTCCACGGGCAGAAGCTCTGGACCTCGACGGCGCAGGTGGCCGACAAGATGCTGCTGATCGCCCGCACCACGCCGCAGGAGCAATGCAAGCGGGCCTTCGACGGGCTGACGCTCTTCTATACGGACTTCGACCGGCGCTATCTCACGCCGACGGAAATTCCGAAGATGGGCCGGTCGGCGGTCGATTCGAATTCGCTGTTCCTGGACGGTCTGCCGGTGCCGGCCGAGGACCGCATCGGCGAGGAGGGCAGGGGTTTCCATTACCTTCTCGACGGCCTCAACCCGGAGCGCATCCTCGTTGCCGCCGAGGCGGTCGGGATCGGGCGCTGCGCCTTGCAGCGGGCGGCGGACTATGCGCGCGAGCGCCGGGTGTTCAACCGCCCCATCGGGCAGAACCAGTCGATCCAGCACCCGCTGGCCGAAAGCTGGGCGAAGCTGGAGGCGGCCGAACTGCTCGTCTACAAGGCCGCGTGGATGTACGACCGGGGCGAGGCGTGCGGGCCGCAGGCCAATGCCGCGAAATACCTGGCGGCGGAAGTGGGCCACGAAGCCTGCGAGCGCGCCATCCTGACCCATGGCGGCATGGGCTACGCCAAGGAGTACCATGTCGAGCGCTGGCTCAGGGAAATCTGGATCGCCCGGGTCGCGCCGGTGAGCTGGCAGCTCGCGCTCTCCTTCATCGCCGAGAAGGAGCTCGACCTGCCGAAGAGCTACTGAGGCAAGCGGGCCCTCGTCCCGTCAGTTGTCGAGGAAGCTTCGCAGCTTGCGCGAGCGCGTCGGGTGCTTGAGCTTGCGGAGCGCCTTGGCCTCGATCTGCCGGATGCGCTCGCGGGTGACCGAGAACTGCTGGCCGACCTCCTCGAGCGTGTGGTCGGTGTTCATGCCGATGCCGAAGCGCATGCGCAGCACGCGCTCCTCCCGCGCCGTCAGCGAGGCGAGCACGCTGGTGGTGCTGGCGCGAAGATTGGCATGGATCGCCGCGTCGATGGGCTGCACGGCGTTCTTGTCCTCGATGAAGTCGCCGAGATGGCTATCCTCGTCGTCGCCGATCGGCGTGTCGAGGCTGATCGGCTCCTTGGCGATCTTCAGCACCTTGCGCACTTTCTCGAGCGGCATGTGCAGCTTGGCCGCCAGCTCCTCAGGCGTCGGCTCCCGGCCGATCTCGTGCAGGATCTGGCGCGAGGTGCGCACCAGCTTGTTGATCGTCTCGATCATGTGCACCGGGATGCGGATGGTGCGCGCCTGGTCCGCAATCGAGCGCGTGATCGCCTGGCGGATCCACCAGGTGGCGTAGGTGGAGAATTTGTAGCCGCGGCGGTATTCGAATTTGTCCACGGCCTTCATCAGCCCGATATTGCCTTCCTGAATCAGGTCCAGGAACTGAAGGCCGCGGTTGGTGTATTTCTTGGCGATGGAGATCACGAGCCTGAGGTTGGCCTCGACCATCTCCTTCTTCGCGCGGGCCGCTTCGCGCTCGCCTTCCTGGACGCGGGCGACGATGCTGCGGAAGTCCGCCAGCGGCAGTTCGGCCTCGGAAGAAATTTCCAGAATCCGGGTGCGGATGGTCCTGATCTCGTCGCGGTAGCGGCGGGAGAAGGTTTTCCATTCCTTCTTCTGGCAGATGCGCCGTACCCAGCGCTGGTCGAGTTCGCGCCCGCGCCACTCCTCCAGGAAGGCGGCGCGCGAGAGCTTCGAGCGCGTGGCGTAGCGCAGCATGCGCCCTTCCAGCCCGATCAACTCGCGATTCATGCCGTAGAGGAGATCCATCAACTCGTCGATGCGCGCATTGTTGAGCTTCAGGCCGCGCATCAATTGCGCCATTTCCTCGGTCAGCTTGTCGTAGCGCCGGTTCTGGGCGGCCGTCGGCCCTTCTTCGCCGCGCGCTTCGTCGAAACGCATCACACGCAGCCTGGCGAGGCGCCTGTCGAGCTTCGCGATCCCGTCGAGCACCTCCATCACATGCGGTAGCAGGGCGCGTTCCGTCGCCGCAAGCGAGAGGTTGGGCTCGTCGTCCGCATCGTCGTCGTCGCTCGCGTCGCTGTCCTGGCCGTTGGCCGGCTTGCGCGCATTGTCGTTGTTGGCCGCCCCGTTTGCGGGGGCGGCCGCATTCGCAGGGCCGCCATGCAGTGCGGCCCAGGTCGCATCGAGGTCCACGACATCGCGGAGCAGCCGGGCCTCGCGCTGCAGTTCCTCGCGCCAGTCGAGGATGTGGCCGATGGCGGTCGGCGTTCGGCAGATCGCGCGGATCATCTTCTCCCGCCCGGCCTCGATGCGCTTGGCGATGGCGATTTCGCCCTCGCGCGACAGCAGCTCGACCGAGCCCATCTCGCGCAGATACATGCGCACCGGGTCGTCCGTGCGACCGATATCGTCATCGATATTGCCGCGTTTCTCGCCCTCCGGTGCGGCCCCGCGCTCCGGCGGCGCCTCCTCGGTTTCCTCCGCCTCGACGACATTGATGCCGAGCTCGGAGAGCATGGCCATCGTGTCCTCGATCTGCTCGGCCGAGACCTGGTCGGACGGCAGCGCCGCGTTCAGTTCCTCGTAGGAAACATAGCCGCGCTCCTTGCCGTTCTCGACAAGCTGTTTGACGGCCGCTTCCGGATCGACCGGGGCCTCCCGCGTTTCTTCCCGAGGCTCCGGCTCTCGAACCTGCTCCGCTGTCTTCGTCGCCATGCTTTCGTCCGTCCCCGATTATTGCTTCTTCTACATTCCGCCCCGGGCGCGCGACCTGCGGGCCTCCATCACCAGCGCCGGCATGCGTTCCAGCGAACCGTCGGCATCGGCTTCGGCGGTTGCCGCCACCTCGAGCTCTATGGCCGCCGAGCGATATGCTGCGAAGACCTGCTCCATCCCCTTGCGCGCCTCCTCTGCCGGAGCGTTCGGGCGGGCAAAAGGCGCAAGACTGTAAACGGCCTCGCACAGCACGCTGCCGACCGCGCCGGTAAGGCCGACCGATTCGAAATGGGTTCGCCAGACGCCCGCGTCAATCCCTTCCCCGTCGGCAGCGAGCCTTAGAATCTCTTGCCGAAGCCTGTCAAGCGACGCGGCGCACTCGAGTTCCGCGATTTCGTGGGCGAATTCGACCGCAAGCCCGGGATGGTTGATCGCCGCCGCCAGCACGCTCTGCATCTGCCGTTCGCGCAATCCGGCGATCCGCGCCTCGCCCCGTTCCCGCCCGCCGCCCGGCAGGGAAGGCGCGAGACGCCGCGCCACCGTCTCCGGCCGCAGGTTGACACCGAAATGCTCGCGCAGACGCGACAGGATCTCGGCTTCGTAGTAGCGCCGCACGGTTTGGTCCCGGACGCCGGAGACCAGCGCCAGCAGGTTGCCGCTGAACCGGGCGCGGCGGTCGGGCGAGTCGGGGCGCACCGCCTCGACCTCGCTCGACCAGAGGAGGTCGACCGGCGTCTGCGCCCGCTCCACCACCGCGCGGAGCGCCGCCGCGCCGTCCTGGCGGACCAGGTCGTCCGGGTCGCGCTCGTCCGGCAGGCGCGCGAAGCGCAGCGACTTTCCGGGCGCCAGAAGCGGCAGCGCGCGTTCCGCCGCGCGCCGGGCGGCGCGTCGGCCGGCCTCGTCGCCGTCGAAACACAGCACCGGCTCGTCGACGATCCGCCAGAGTGCCCTCAGCTGGTTCTCCCCGAAGGCGGTGCCCAGCGACGCCACGGTGTGCGCGAACCCCGCCTGGGAGAGGGCGATGGCGTCCATATAGCCCTCGACGACCACGATCTCCTTCGCGCGCCATGCGGCGTCGCGCGCCTGGGCGAGGCCGTAGAGCACCTCCCCTTTCCGGAAGACCGGTGTCTCGGGCGTGTTGAGGTATTTCGGCTGCGCATCGCCCATGGCGCGCCCGCCGAACGCGATCGGAAGCCCCCGCCGGTCGGTGATGGGGAACACGACGCGGTTGCGCAGCGAGGCGACCGGCGTTTCCGCGCCTTCCGGAAGGCGCAGCAGGCCGGCCTCGAGCAGGGTCCCGGTCTCGAAACCGCTGCGCTTCAATGCCTGTTCCAACGCCGCCGAATCGCCTGGCGCGAAGCCGAGCCGGAAGCGGCCGATCGTGTCGTCGTCGAGCCCGCGTCCGCGCAGATAGTCCATCGCCCGCCTGCCTGCGGGCAGGCGCAGCTGGCGCTCATAGAACGCCGCCGCCGCCTCTATGGCGTCCAGCAGGCCCCGGCGCCGGCGGGCCTGCGCCGCCGCCTCCGGGCTCTCGCGCGGCACCTCCAGCCCGGCAGCCTGGGCGAGCTTCTCCACGGCTTCCGGAAAGGAAAGCCCCTCCAGGCGCATCAGGAAGCCGATGACATCGCCGTGCTCGCCGCTGGAGAAACAATGGAAGAAGCCCTTGTCCGGCACGACGGTGAAGGACGGCGTGCGCTCCTGCTTGAAGGGCGAGAGGCCCACATACTCCCGCCCGCGCCGCTGCAATTTCACATGCCGCGAAACGACATCCACCAGGGAAACGCGCTCGCGAAGCTGTTCCAGGAAATCGGGCGGGAAAGCCATCCGGAGCGCCGGGCGTGCCGTCAGGCCGCCAGCGCGGCCTTGACCGTCCGGCTGATCTCGCCGAAGTCCATCTGGCCGGCATAGCGCCGCTTGAGCTCGGCCATGACGCGGCCCATATCGCGCATGCCCGATGCGCCGAGGTCGCCCACCACGGCGTTCACGGCTGCAATCTGCGCATCGGGATCGAGCTTGGCCGGCAGGAAGCGCTGGATCACGGCAATTTCCCGCTGTTCTTCGTCCACCGAGTCGACCCGTCCCGCTTCTTCGTAATAGCGGGCGGACTCCTCCCGCTGACGAACCATCTTGTCGAGCAGTTCGCGGATTTCCGCGTCGCCGATGCCGTCGGCATTGCCCTGTCCGCGCGCCGCGATGTCGCGGTCCTTGATTGCGGCCAGAATCAACCTGACCGTGCGCAAGGTCATGACATCCTTGGCACGCATCGATTCCTTCAACGCCTCATTGAGTTGCACCCGCATGGAAGTCTCCCGCTCTTCCAGGCCGCGGCCGATACCCTGCCGCGAGTTGTGACATGTTCACGACAAAACGCCGCATACACGGCGTAACGTCTTGATTTTGCGTTTTTCTCCTCGTGGTGCATGCCTTGACACAGGCCGCCCGCCCGCTTATCCCCTCGGCGGTTGGAACATGCCCCGGACAATCGAAATTATGTATTCCCGACTTCTGTCGTCAAGGGTTTCCGACTGCTGCCCGGCGCAAACGGGCAAGTAATCCAATGGTTATCCAAGCCCCCAGACCGGACGGCGCCACAGCCGCCCTGGCGCTTGCGGACGGCGCCGTGTTCTGGGGCCGGGGATTCGGTGCCGAGGGCGCGGCTGTCGGCGAGGTATGCTTCAACACCTCGCCGACCGGCTATCAGGAGATCCTGACCGACCCGTCCTATGCCGGGCAGATCGTGACGTTCACTTTTCCCCATATCGGCAATGTCGGCGCCAATAGCGAGGACGTCGAGTCCGGCGTGCCGGCGGCACGCGGCCTCGTGCTGCGCATGGACCCGACGGAGCCCTCCAATTTCCGTGCGACACGCCGGCTCGAAGACTGGCTGGCGAGCAGCGGCCTCGTCGGAGTCGCCGGCATCGACACGCGCGCCCTGACCCGGCGCATCCGCGACGCCGGGGCGCCCAACGGCGTGGTCGTGCACGCGCCCGACGGGAACCTGGATATTGGCGCCGCGGTTGCCCGCGCGGCCGCGTGGCCGGGCCTGGAGGGCATGGACCTTGCGCGGGAGGTCACCTGCCGGCAGAGCTATCGCTGGGACCGGACCCCCTGGGCGCTCGGCAACGGCTATGGCCGGCTGGAGCGCCCGTCGCGCCATGTCGTCGCCGTCGATTACGGCGTCAAGCACAATATCCTGCGTTGCCTGGCGGAGCTCGGCTCGGCGGTGACGGTGGTGCCCGCCGAAACGGAGGCAGACACGATCCTCGCACTGCAACCGGACGGCATCTTCCTCGCCAACGGCCCCGGCGACCCCGCGGCCACAGCGGCCTATGCAGCCGGAACGGTCCGCGCTCTGGTCGAGAGCGGCAAGCCGGTCTTCGGCATCTGCCTCGGCCACCAGATACTGGCGCTGGCGCTCGGCGCAAGCACGGCGAAGATGGCCATCGGCCATCGCGGCGCGAACCATCCGGTCAAGGACCTGGAAACCGGCAAGGTCGAAATCACCAGCCAGAACCACGGCTTCGCCGTGTTGAGGGAAAGCCTGCCGCCGGGCGTGGTGGAGACGCACCGCTCGCTGTTCGACGGGTCGGTGGAGGGGCTGCGCGTGGAGGGCTGGCCGGTCTTTTCGGTGCAGTACCATCCGGAGGCCTCGCCGGGCCCGAGAGACGCCCATTATCTCTTCCGGCGCTTCACCGACATGATGGACGCCCATGCCTAGACGCACCGATATCGGCTCCATCCTCATCGTCGGGGCCGGTCCCATCGTCATCGGCCAGGCCTGCGAGTTCGACTATTCCGGGACCCAGGCCTGCAAGGCGCTGAGGGAAGAGGGCTACCGGATCGTCCTGGTCAACTCCAATCCCGCCACGATCATGACCGACCCGGACCTGGCCGACGCAACCTATGTCGAGCCGATCACGCCGGAGCTCGTCGAGCGGGTCATCGAGCGCGAGCGGCCCGATGCGCTGCTCGCGACCATGGGCGGGCAGACGGCGCTGAACACGGCGATGGCGCTCGCCGACAACGGCGCGCTCGACCGTCACGGGGTCGAACTGATCGGCGCCGACCGGACGGTGATCGCGAAAGCCGAGGACCGGGAGCTGTTTCGCGAGGCGATGCACGAGATCGGCCTCGAAACGCCGCGTGGCGAGCTGGTCGGCGACATGAACGCCGCCCGCCGCGCTATGCGGGAAATCGGCCTGCCGCTCATCATCCGCCCGTCCTTTACGCTTGGCGGCACGGGCGGCGGGGTCGCCTACAACCCGGAGGAGTTCGAGAACATCGTCCAGGGCGGCCTCGACGCCTCGCCCGTCGGCGAGGTGCTGGTCGAGGAGTCGGTTCTCGGCTGGAAGGAATACGAGATGGAGGTGGTCCGCGACCGGGCGGACAACTGCATCATCGTGTGCTCCATCGAGAACGTCGATCCCATGGGCGTGCATACGGGCGATTCGGTGACGGTGGCGCCGGCGCTCACGCTCACCGACAAGGAGTACCAGCTGCTGCGCGACGCCTCGATCGCGTGCCTGCGCAAGATCGGCGTCGATACCGGCGGGTCGAACGTGCAGTTCGCGGTCAACCCCGAGGACGGCCGGCTGGTCGTCATCGAGATGAACCCGCGCGTCTCGCGTTCGTCGGCGCTCGCCTCGAAGGCGACCGGCTTCCCCATCGCCAAGGTCGCGGCCAAGCTGGCCGTCGGCTACACGCTCGACGAGCTACAGAACGACATTACGCGCACGACGCCGGCCTCCTTCGAGCCGGTCATCGACTATGTCGTCACCAAGGTGCCGCGATTCACCTTCGAGAAGTTCCCGGGCGCGGAGCCGCTGCTCACCACCTCCATGAAATCGGTGGGCGAGGCGATGGCCATCGGGCGCTGCTTTTCGGAGTCGCTGCAGAAGGCGCTGCGCTCCATGGAAACGGGCCTGACCGGCCTCAACGAGATAGAGATTCCCGGCGCGCCGGCAGTCGACGACATCGTGCAGCTGCTGTCCGAACCCAGGCCCGACCGGCTGCTGGTGATCGCCCAGGCCTTTCGCCACGGCCTCGACCGGGAACGCATACGCCGGGCCTGCCAGTTCGATCCCTGGTTCCTGGAACAGATCGAGGCGCTGGTCCGCACCGAGGAGGAGGTACGCGCTTCGGGCCTGCCGGAGACCGCGCAGGGCCTCCAGGCCGTCAAGCGGCTGGGCTTTTCGGATGCGCGCCTCGGCGAATTGACGGGGCTTGCGGAGGCAGATATCGCGGAGCGGCGCCGCGCGCTCGGCCTGGCACCCGTTTACAAGCGCATCGATACCTGCGCCGCTGAGTTCTCCTCCGCAACGCCCTACATGTATTCGACCTGGGAGGGAACGGGTCTGGCGCCCGCGGAGTGCGAAGCCGACCCGGCTGAGCGCCGGAAGATCATAATTCTCGGCGGCGGGCCCAACCGCATCGGGCAGGGCATCGAGTTCGACTATTGCTGCGTCCACGCCGTGTTCGCGCTCAGCGAGGCCGGCTACGAGACCATCATGGTCAACTGCAATCCGGAGACCGTGTCGACCGACTACGACACGGCGGACCGGCTCTATTTCGAGCCGCTGACGGCCGAAGACGTCATCGAGGTCGCCCGGGTCGAGCGGGCGCGGGGAGAGCTGGTCGGCGCCGTCGTGCAGTTCGGCGGCCAGACGCCGCTCAAGCTCGCTTCGGCGCTCGCGGAGGCCGGCATTCCGATTCTCGGCACCTCGCCCGACGCCATCGATCTCGCGGAGGATCGCGAACGTTTCCAAGGCCTCCTTTCGGACCTCAACCTCACCCAGCCGGAAAACGGCGTTGCAGCGTCCCCCGGGGAAGCGGCGGCGATCGCCGGGCGGATCGGCTACCCGGTGCTGCTCCGGCCCTCGTATGTGCTCGGCGGGCGGGCGATGGAGATCGTCCACGACCGGGCTGCGCTCGACCGCTACATCCGGGTCGCGGTGGAGGTTTCGGGCACAAGCCCGGTTCTGGTGGACCGCTACCTGCGCGACGCGACCGAGGTGGATGTCGACGCGCTCTGCGACGGCCGGAACGTGGTCGTCGCCGGCGTGATGCAGCACATTGAGGAGGCGGGCGTGCATTCCGGCGATTCGGCCTGCTCGCTGCCGCCGCATTCACTCGTCCCCGAAACCGTCGCCGAGATCGAGCGCCAGACGGAAGCTCTAGCGCGGGCGCTCGGCGTGGTCGGGCTGATGAATGTCCAGTTCGCCGTGACGCACGGGCCGGAGGGAGATCGGATCTACATTCTGGAGGTGAACCCGCGCGCCAGCCGGACGGTTCCGTTCGTCGCCAAAGCCACGGGCGTGCCGGTCGCCAAGATCGCCGCGCGGCTGATGGCGGGCGAGCCCCTCGCCGCTTTCCCCCGGCCGCTCGCGCGCGGGCATATCGCGGTCAAGGAAGCCGTCTTCCCTTTTGCGCGTTTCCCCGGCGTGGACACCGTGCTCGGTCCCGAGATGAAATCGACCGGGGAGGTGATGGGCATCGACACGGACTTCGCCCGCGCCTTCGCCAAGGCCCAGCTCGGCGCCGGCGTGACGCTGCCGGGCGGCGGCACGGCATTCGTCTCGGTGCGCGACAGCGACAAGGCGGGCGCGGTCGAGGTCGCCCGGATGCTCGCCGCCAGCGGATTCCGGCTGATCGCGACCGGTGGCACGGCCCGCGCGCTCGAGGCCGAAGGGCTGGAAGTCCATACCGTCAAGAAGGTACTCGAGGGGCGGCCTCATATCGTGGACGCCATCAAGAGCGGCGAAGTGCAGCTGGTCATCAACACGACGGAGGGCGTGGCCGCGCTGCGCGACAGTTACAGCCTGCGCCGCGAGACGCTGAACCGCCGCGTGCCCTATTTCACCACCCTTGCAGGCGCGCATGCCGCCGCCCGTGCCATCGCGGCGGTCGGGGCCGCGCATCTTGAAGTAGCCCCCTTGCAATCCTATTTTGACGGGTCGTTCCGGCTCTAATTCGTTGTATTGCGCAAGGGAACATGGCTGAGATGGACAAGGTGCCGATGACGCCTGAAGGCTTCCGCCGGCTGGAGGAGGAATTGCGCCGCCTCAGGACCGTCGAGCGTCCTGCCGTCGTTCGGGCGATTGCCCAGGCGCGCGAGCACGGGGACCTTTCCGAGAACGCCGAATACCACGCGGCCCGCGACCGGCAGTCCTTCATCGAGGGGCGCATGGCGGAGCTTGAGGACAAAGTCTCGCGGGCGGAGGTGATCGACCCGTCGCTGGTTTCCGGCGACAAGGTGATGTTCAGCGCCCAGGTGACGGTGGTGGACGAGGAGAGCGACGAGGAAGCCTGCTACCGCATCGTCGGCCAGGACGAGAGCGACATTGCGGAGGGCCGGCTCTCCGTCGCCTCGCCGATGGCGCGGGCGATGATCGGCAAGTCGGTCGGCGACCAGATCGAGGTCGATGCCCCGGGCGGGGCGCGCTACTACGAGATCGTGAAGATCGACTACGCCTGAGCCGGCATGTCGTCCCGTGCAGGCGGCGCCGTCGGCCGGCGTCTTCTTCGCAAGGAGGATCGCCGCCTGCTGACGGGCCGCGGCCGGTTCACGGACGATTTGCCCCGGCAGGACGGCGAGGCGGCGATGCAGGTGCTGCGGAGCCCGCACGCCCATGCCCGCATCCGCAGGATCGACACAGGCGCGGCGCGGGCCATGCCCGGCGTGCTGGCGGCGCTGACCGGCCTCGACGCGCGCGCCGAAGGCTTCGCCGACATTCCGCACGACCCGCTTCCGAAGACCCGCAACGACCTGGCGTTGACCGGGCCCGGCGGATCGGAGGTCTTCATCGGCGCCCATCCGCTGCTGCCGCATGACAAGGCGCGCTATGCGGGCGAGGCGGTCGCGGCCGTCGTCGCGGAGACGTCCGCGCTCGCGGCCGATGCCGTCGAGCGGATTGCCGTCGACTGGGAGCCGCTGCCGGCCGTCGCCGATACCCGCAATGCGGCGACGGCCGGCGCGCCCCCGGTCTGGGACGACCGCACCGACAATGTGCTGGTCGATTGCCGCTTCGGCGACGCGGAACGGGTGGCGGCAGCGTTCGCCCGCGCCGCGCATGTCGTCGAATTCGACGGGCATCTGCCCCGGGTGGCCGGCGCGCCGCTGGAGCCGCGCGCGGCGCTCGGCGCCTTCGACGTCGGGACCGGGCGCTACACGCTATATGCCGGCTCGGGCGGCGCGGTGCGCCACAAGGGCGAGCTGGCGGCGGTGCTCGGAATCGATCCCGACCGGCTGCGGGTCGTCTGCAACGATGTCGGCGGCAATTTCGGCGTGCGCAACCGCGTCTATGTTGAGTTCGGCATCGTGTTGTGGGCGGCGCGGCTGACCGGAAGGCCGGTGCGCTGGACCGCCAGCCGGTCCGAGGCGATGGTGAGCGACTATCAGGGCCGCGACCTGGTCTCCCGCGCGGCGCTGGCCCTCGATGCAGGCGGGCGCTTCCTCGCCCTGAAGGCGGACAATATCTCCAATGTGGGCGCACGCTGCGTCTCGCTCTCTCCGCTCGGCAAGGGCGCCATCCTGGTGACCGGCTCCTACGACATCCCGGCGGCGGCGGTGCGCGCACGGGCGGTGTTCAGCCATACCGTGCCGACCCAGGCCTACCGCTCTTCCGGGCGCCCGGAAGTCTGCTTCGTCATCGAACGGCTGGTGGACAGGGCGGCGCGAGAACTGGGCGTGGACCCGGCGGCGCTGCGGCGCGCGAACCTCGTGCGCTCTTTCCCCTACCGCAATGCGCTCGGCGCGGTCTATGACAGCGGCGACTACGAAGCGGCTCTGGACAAGGCGCTCACGCTCTCCGACGACGCCGGCTTCCCGGCCCGCAAGGCGGCGGCGGAAGCGCGCGGCCGCCGCTACGGGCGCGGTATCGCGCACTATGTCGAGTCCTCCATCGGCTCGCCGCGCGAACAGGCCGAACTGGTCCTCGCCGGGGACGGCCGGCTGCAATTGCTGATCGGGACGCAGCCGAGCGGGCAGGGCCACGAGACGGCGTTTGCGCAGGTGGCGGCGGATGCGCTCGGCGTTCCTTTCGAGCGCATCGACGTGGCGATGGGCGACACCGACCTCATCCATGTCGGCGGGGGCTCGCATTCGGGCCGGTCCATGCGCATGGCGGGGGAAGTCATCCGGCTGGCGGCCGAAGACCTCGTCGAAGCCGCCCGCCCGGTCGCCGCGCGCCGGCTCGCCAGCAACGACATCGCATACCGCGACGGCGGTTTCGACGGGCCGTCGGGACGGGTCGGGCTGCTGGCGCTCGGGCCGCTCAGGGTGCGCCGGGAAAACCTGTTCGAACCGGCGGTGTATCCGAACGGCTGCCATGTCGCCGAGGTCGAGGCCGATCCCGAGACGGGGGCCGTGCGTCTCGCGCGCTATGCGGCCGTCGACGATGTGGGCCGGGCGGTCAACCCGATGATCGTCGAGGGCCAGACGCATGGCGCCGCCGCGCAGGGGATCGGCCAGGCGCTGCTGGAGGAGGTCGTCTGGGACGAAGCCGGCCAGCCGCTTGCGGGCTCCTTCATGGACTATGCGATGCCGCGCGCCGACGACCTGCCGGCCTTCGCGGTCGCGCTGCACGAAGTGCCCTCGCCCACCAATGCGCTGGGCGTCAAGGCCGGCGGCGAGGGCGGGGCGGTGCCGGCGCCCGCCGCCGTCTTCAACGCCGTGGACGACGCGTTCGGCGGCGCGAACGCCCTTCCGATGCCGCTCGGCCGCCATTTCCGGCCTGCGCCCGCGAAGGACGGATGACCGGTGACGACGTTCGCGGTCGCGGGGCCGCACCCTTTTCCGCGTTTCGCGGGAGACCATGAACGCACCCGCAATGCTACAAATGCCGGACGGGCGAACGGATTGCGCCCGGCGCCTGCAACCGGGAAGGAGAGGCCGGACGTGTTCACCGACCGCATAGAGGAACGCTGGATCGCCGCGTTCGACACCGTCTTCGGCCTGTGCAGGGTCGAGAAGGGCGAGGAAGTCGCGATCCTTTCGGAAACCCAGTCGCGGCGGCTCAACGTCGAGCTGGCCGAGCTCGCGCTGCTCCGGCGCGGCGCGCGGCCGTTCCACGTCACGGTCGTCTCCCCGCCGCAGACCGCCCCCGTGCCGGTGCGCTCGACCGGCTCGTCGCCGGCCCTGCAGGGGCTGGGTCCGGCGATCAGGGCGCTCGCCGCCAGCTCTCTCGTCGTCGATGTGACGGTGGAGGGGATGCTCCATGCTCCGGAACTCCCCGCGATCATCGCGGACGGCGCGCGGCTGCTGATGATCTCCAACGAGCACCCGGACGCCTTGGAACGCCTGTTGCCCGATCCGACCCTCACCGAGCGCGTCAAGGCGGCGGTCAGGCGGATCCGGGCCGCAAGCGAGATGCGCGTGACCTCCGAGGCCGGCTCGGACCTCACCGTCGCGCTGGAGGGCGCGCCGAGCGCCGGGGTCTGGGGCTATTGCGACCGGCCGAGGACGGTCGCCCACTGGCCGGGCGGCATCGTCGTCGCCTTTCCCGCCGCCGGCTCCGTCCAGGGCCGGCTGGTGCTCGATACCGGCGACGTCAACCTGACCTTCAAGCGCTACCTGGAGGCGCCGGTGGCGCTGACCGTCGAGGACGACTACGTCACCGCCATCGAGGGAGAAGGCACCGACGCCGAGCTCTTCCGGCGCTACTGGGCCGCCTGGGGTGACCGAGAGGCCTACGCCACCTCGCATGTCGGGTGGGGGCTGAACGAGGCGGCCCGCTACGAGGCGCTCGCCATGTACGACCAGCGCGACTTCAACGGCACCGAGATCCGCGCCTTCGCGGGCAACTTCCTCTACTCGACCGGCGCCAACGAGTTCGCCAACCGCCACACGCTCGGGCATTTCGACCTGCCGATGCGCAACTGCACGGTGAGCCTCGACGGGGTGAATGTGGTCGAGGCCGGCCGGCTGGTCGATTCTTGAGCGGATGGAGGGCGTGGCGATGGCTTCCAGGGACGAGCGGCGCGACGCGCCGATGTTCGATCCGGACTATTACGGGCTCACCGGCGAGCAGGCGGCGCTCTGTACCGAGGCCCGGCGGCTCGGCGAGGACAGGTTCGCCGCGCGGGCCGACAAGTGGGACCGCGACGCGGTCTTCCCGATGGCGAACTACCGGGACCTGCACGAGGCGGGCCTGCTCGCCGTATGCGTGCCGAAAGATCACGGCGGGCACGGCGCGGACCTGAAGACCTATGCGCTGATGGCGGCGGAGATCGGCCGTTACTGCGGCTCGACGGCGCTCACCTTCAACATGCATGTGAGCTCGTGCCTGTGGACCGGGGCGCTCGCCGACGACCTGCCGATGAAGCGGGAACAGCGGCGAGAGCACAACCGGCGGCGCGCGCTGCACTACGCCCGCATCGTGGACGGGGGCGCGATCTACGCCCAGCCGTTCTCCGAAGGCGGCGCGGCGGCGGCCGGCTTCCGCCCGTTCGGCACGCTGGCCGACCGGGTCGAGGGCGGCTGGGTCATCAACGGCAAGAAAATCTTCGCCTCGCTCGCCGGCTCAGCGGACTATTACGGCGTGCTCTGCACCGAGAAGAAGCAGAACCTGAGCCGCCGCGACACGATGTATTTCGCCGTCCCGGCCGATGCCGAGGGGGTGAGCGTGGTCGGCGACTGGGACCCGCTCGGCATGCGCGCGACGGTGTCGCGCGACCTCCTGTTCGAAAACGTGTTCGTGTCCGACGACGCGGCGCTGATGCCCAAGGGGGTCTATTTCGAGGCGGCGACCCGCTGGCCGCACATGTTCACCACGCTGACCCCGGCCTACATGGGCATCGCCCAGGCGGCATACGATTTCACCGTCCGCTACCTGCGCGGCGAGGTGCCGGGCATGCCGCCGGTCAAGCGGCGCATGTACCCGACCAAGCAGCACGCGGTCGCGGAGATGCTGGTCGCGCTGGAGCAGGCCAAGGCGCTCTGGTTCCAGATGCTTGGCGAGGCCCGCCCCGACCCTTCCAAGGCGTCGGTGCTGCGGGCCTACTGCGCCCAGTACACGGTGATGGAAACCGCCAACGACCTCTGCCAGAAGGCGATCCGCACCTGCGGCGGGCAGTCGATGCTGAAGAGCCTGCCGCTGGAGCGGCTCTACCGCGACAGCCGCTGCGGCTCGCTGATGCTGCCCTGGACGGCGGAACTCTGCATCGACAAGCTCGGCCGGGAGGCGCTCTACGAGCGCGGCGAAGAAGACGAATGAACGACCTGTCCTCGTGGGTCGAGAAGAACGCCGCGTTCACACCGTCGAAAACCGCGATCCGCTTCGAGGGCGAAGACATCGGCTACGCCCGCTTCGCGGAGACGATCCGGGGCCATGCCCGGGCGCTGAAGACCGTGCATGGCATCGGGCGCGGCGACCGGGTCGCGTTCCTCGGCTTCAACAGCCCCTCGATGCTGGCGCTCTTCTTCGCCTGCGCGCGGATCGGCGCGATGTTCTCGCCGCTCAACTGGCGGCTCGTCGCGCCGGAACTCGCCTATATCCTAGAAGACTCGGCGCCGCGGATACTGGTCGCGGACGCCGGCCATGCCGGTCTGGCCCGCGAGGCGGCGGCAGGCTGCCCGGACATTGCCGTGGTCCCCGCGGACGAGCTGGCGGGCGATGCTGAGACGGCGGCGGGCGAAGACCGCGACGCGCATGCCGGGCCGGAGACCCCCTGCCTGCTGGTCTATACCTCGGGCACCACGGGCCATCCCAAGGGCGCGGTGCTCGACCAGCGGGCGATCCAGGTCAACGCCCTCAACTGCGTCCACTATGCCGGGCTGACCGACGCCGACCGCGTTCTGACGGTGCTGCCGATGTTCCATGTGGGCGGGCTCAACATTCTCACTTCGCCCGCCTTCTATGCCGGCGGGACGGTGGTCCTGCACCGCCGTTTCGACCCCGGGGCAACGCTCCGCGCGATCGCCGGGGAGCGCCCGACGCAACTCGTCCTCGTCCCGGCCACCATCCAGGCGGCAATCGACCACCCGGACTGGGCGGACACGGACCTGTCCAGCCTCCGCATCCTCACCACCGGCTCCTCCATCGTGCCGCTGCACCTGATCGACGCGGTGCAGGCGCGCGGCATCCCGGTATGCCAGACCTACGGGCTGACCGAGACCGCGCCGGTCTCGATCTACCAGAAGCCGGGCGACGGGCTGCTTAAGCCGCGCTCGACCGGGAAATGCGGGCTCCACTGCGAGGTGAAGATCGCCGACGACGAGGGCAACGAAGTCCCGGTGGGCGCCTCCGGCGAAATCCTGATCCGCGGCGGCAACGTCCTTCGCGAATACTGGAACAACGGGGATGAGACGCGCCGCGCGCTCAGGGGCGGCTGGTTCCATACCGGCGACGTGGCGTATCGCGACGAAGAGGGCGACGTGTTCGTCATCGACCGCAAGAAGGACATCGTCATCTCGGGCGGGGAGAACATCTACCCGGCGGAGATCGAGCAGCTGGTCCACCGGATGGACGACATCGCGGATGTGGCGGTGGTCGGACGCGAGGACGCGAGGTGGGGCGAGGTGCCGGTGGCCGTGATCGTCCCCGCCCCGGGCGCGAGGGTCGCGGCATCGGAGTTTCTCGCCCGCTTCGAGGGCCGGCTCGCCCGCTTCAAGCACCCGAAGGACGTGCTGTTCCTCGACGCGCTCCCCAGGAACGCGATGGGCAAGACGCGCAAGCACGAGCTGCGGGAGATGGTGAAGGGACGTTAGACGCGCAATGCGATCCGTGCGAATCGCCCGGCCCGACACCAACGGTCATTGACTGGAACCCGTGCTGTCGCCGCCGGGAGTCCCCTCTCCCGCTGGGCGGGAGAGGTTGGGAGAGGGTCCCTCGGCGTGACGGGCGTTTGCCGGGCTCCGCCCTCCGCTTCCGCTGGCGCGGAAGCGGCCCCCACCCGTCCTCCCCCGCACGCGGGGGAGGGGAAGAGAGGGCAGGCGGGAGCGGCGGACGGCACCCACGAAACTCCTCTCCCGCCGAGCGGGAGGGGAGAAAACCGAACGCTCTCAATGTGGGTCCTGCATGGCGGCATCTGCCGCCGGCTGCCGCGCCCGCCTTACCAGGGCAGCGGGCGGCCCCGCCAGTCCAGGAAGGTTCCGGACTGCCTGTCGGTGAGCCGGTCAGCGATGCGGCGCATGCCGCGGCCGCTTTCCCGCGGCGAAACCGGGGCGGCCTGCCCGCCCATGTCCGTGGCGACATGGGCCGGATGCAGGATCGAGACCCTAACCCGGTCCACCAGCTCCAGCGCGAGGATGCGGGCCGCCATATTGAGCCCCGCCTTCGAGTTTCTGTAGGCATAGCGGCGCACCCCGGCCGCCTGCGAAATCGAGCCGAGCTGGCTCGTCACGAACACCATAGTGCGCCGTTCGCTCGCGGCGACATGCTCGGCAAAGGCGGCTGCTGTCTCTGATACTGTTGCCATATGCTATATCCCGACATTGTGGCGAAAGGCTGAGGCGTTCGATCATGGAAGATGACCAAGTTCTAAATATCCTGAACTCATTAGCTCAAGGCAGCGATCCAGAAACCGGAGAGATGTTGCCTCGCGACTCTGTCATCCAGCAACCAGATGTCATACGAGCATTGTGGCATGCAGTGACCGTATTCCGCCATCGTGTTGCAGGAAATAACCATGAGAATCGCAAGCAGTCCCGAGGCAGACAAAGGTGGACAGTTGAAGAGGGCAGGCGGCTGGCGCAAGCCTTCGACTCAGGCGCCACGATCGAGGAACTTGCCGCCAGCCACGGGCGGACGTCCAGCGACATACAACGGCGTCTTGTAAAGCTGGGGCGAATAGAAAACGAAGGTCCGAGTCGAAACGGAGAAACATGGAAGCCCGAAGAAGACGAGCGGCTGGCGCAAGCCTTCGACTCAGGCGCCACGATCACGGAGCTTGCCGCCAGCCACGAGCGAACCAACGGCGCCATGCGAAGCCGTCTTGTCAGACTGGGCCGAATAGAACGTCCAGTTTCCTGGGATCAGGATTGAGACTTGTAAGGAGCTTCTCAAGAAGCGCGCAATGCGGCTCAAGGGTCGGTGCCCGCCGCATTCTTCAATGCCGCGGCCAATACACTCGGTGATGCGGGCGGGTTCGCGACGCCATTCGGGCGCAAGTGTGCTGTTCCAGACATGTCCGGTCCGCTTCTGTCACGGGAACCATAGCGAGCGGGACACGCCCCAACGCTGCGGGTTTGGTATCCTGCCGCGCGGATGGGCTATAGTGCGGTCGGTCAACGGCCTGCGGGAGCGGGAAACGGTGGACGACACCATCGGCATCGAGCGCTGCACGGGCAGCATGGGGTCCCGGTTCACGCTCTATCGTTTCGTGCCGGAAGAAATCCCGCGGCTCGCGAAGCTCGATTGGAATATCGTCGGCCGGCGGGTCTTTATCGATCCCGTGCGCGGGTTGATTGCGTTGATGTCGCCTTCGCCCGAGCATGAGGAATATACGCGGGGCATCGACCGGACGGTGCAGGACATGTGCCGGGCCCTGAAGCTGCGGGTCGTCACGCTGGGATCGACGCGCTGGCGCCGTCCGGACGACCCGGAGAACAGCGGGGCGGAGCCCGACGCCTGCTTTTACCTGGGGGCCTCCGCCGAACGGCGGGATGAAGCGCGCCGGAAAGGCAGCGAGGCGCTGGCGGCGTTCTACCGCCGGACGCCGCCCGATCTAGTGATCGAGGTCGAGCGGAGCCGTGGCGACGCGGACAAACCGGCGTTCTACCGCCGGCTCGGCGCAGCCGAGATGTGGCGGCTCGACATTTCGGGAAATATTCGGGAAGCGGTCATGCTGGACCTGCAGGCGCCGGACGGTCCGGAGGTTCTGCATGCCTCCGGCGTGCTTGCCCCGGCAACCCCGGCATTCGTTCTGGACGCCCTGGAATTGGCCGTCGACAACCGTCTGTCAGAACTGGAAGCCGCGATCGCCGATCGCATTTCGGACGAGGAGGCGGGCTGCCGCCGTTCGTCCTGACATCTATCTCCATACGCCCTGTTCCCGTTCACCAGGGAATCGTGCGCCCACGCCAGTCGAGGAAGGCGCCGGACTGGCGGTCGGTGAGCCGGTCGGCGATGCGGCGCATGCCGCGGGCGCTTTCCCGCGGCGAAACCGGGGCGCCCCGCCCGCCCATGTCCGTGGCGACGTGGCCCGGATGCAGAATGGCGACCCGCACCCGGCCGGCAAGCTCGAACGCGACGGTGCGGGCCGCCATGTTCAGCGCGGCCTTGGAGCTGCTGTAGGCGTAGCGCCGGACGCCCGCAGCCTGCGC
>JAJECZ010000317.1 GCA_022821735.1 Alphaproteobacteria bacterium
GTCGGCGGCGCCTTCCACCGGCTGCGCCGTGACATTGGCGACCAGCGGCGCCGAGGGGTCCTGCATATCGACGGAAGCCAGCGCCTCCGCCATGGCGTCGGCGGCGGGCTGCAGCAGCGAGCAATGGAAGGGGGCGCTTACATCGAGCATGATCGCCCGGCGCGCGCCCCGCGCCTTCGCCAGCTCCACCGCGCGCTCGACGGCGGCGCGGTCGCCGCTCACCACGACCTGGCCGGGGGCGTTGTCGTTTGCCGGGTCGCAGACCTCGCCTTCCGCCGCATCGCGGGCGACTTCCGCCGCCTGCTCGAAATCGAGGCCGAGCAGCGCCGCCATCGCGCCGGCGCCTACCGGCACGGCACTTTGCATCGCCTGTCCGCGCAGCTTCAGAAGCCGGGCGGTGTCGGCGAGCCGGAAGCTGCCGGCGGCGGTCAGGGCGGAGTATTCGCCGAGCGAGTGCCCCGCCAGATACAGGCAGGCGGAGGGCAGCGAAACGCCGCCTTCGCGCTCCAGCACCCGCATGACGGCCATGCTGTGGGCCATCAGCGCCGGCTGCGCGTTCTCCGTCAGGGTCAGTTCGTCGCCGGGGCCTTCGAACATCAGCCGCGAGAGGCTTTGCCCGAGGGCGTCGTCGACCTCCTCGAAAACCTCGCGCGCGGCCGCCGAGGCCTCCGCCAGCGCCCGACCCATGCCGACCGCCTGCGCCCCCTGTCCCGGAAAGACGAAAGCTCGTGCCACGAACCCCTCCAGATGCCCCGTCAACGAAATGCAATCAAGGCGGGGCCGCAGAGACTGTCAAGGGCGCATTCCGGCGGCTTGCGCGCATTGCGGGTTCGTGTATAACCCCGCTCCCAGTGCAACTTCCGGGACGAAACGCATCGGCAATGGCTCTCTACGAGAATGTCTTCATAGCGCGCCAGGACATGTCGCCCGCACAGGTGGAGAACCTGGCGGACGAATATGTGTCCGTCATGGAGTCCCTCGGCGGCAAGGTCGAGAAGCGCGAACATTGGGGCCTCAAGACCCTGGCATACCGGATCAAGAAGAACCGCAAGGGCCATTACGTCCTCTTCAACTTCGATACGACCGGCGACGCGGTCGCGGAACTCGAACGGCGGATGCGCCTGTCGGAGGACGTGCTGCGCTATCTGACCGTGCGGATCGAGGCGGTCGACGAGCGGCCGTCCGTGATGCTCCAGGCCCGGCCGCGCGACGACCGCGGCAGGCGCGATGTGCGCCCGCGCCGGGATGCCGGAGAGGCGCGGGATGGGGCAGAGACGAAAGCAGAAGCTACCGGAGAGCAGCCTGCCGCCGCCGTGTCGGAGGCCGCCCAATGAACGCCGCGCCGCGCCGCCCCTTCTTCCGACGCCGCAAGAGCTGCCCTTTCTCCGGTCCCAATGCGCCCGAGATCGATTACAAGGACGTGAAGCTGTTGCAGCGGTTCCTGTCGGAACGCGGCAAGATCGTCCCCAGCCGCATCACCGCCGTCTCGGCGAAGAAACAGCGCGAGCTTGCGCGGGCCATCAAACGCGCGCGCTACATGGCGCTGTTGCCCTACGTCGTAAAGTAGGTCCGGGACGGCCCCCGCAGGGGTTGGATGGGTAAGGATCTCATCCTCGTAGTCGTTGGCGGGCTGGCCGCGGGCGCACTCTTCGGTTCCATCGTCACGGGCTCGCTGGGTGCTGCGTTGCTGGCCTATTTCGCCGCGGCGCCGCTGTTCCTTGTGGGACTTTCCCTCGGCTGGCTGCCGGCTGCGGCCGCTGCGCTCATCGGGGCCGTCACCGTCGCCGGCATCATCGGGTTTTTCACCGCCGGCTATTTCGCACTCGTTGTCGGGCTGCCCGTGACGGTGCTCTGCCGTCAGGCGCTGTTGAGCCGCCCCGACGGGCGGGGCGGTGTCGAATGGTATCCGCCGGGCCGCCTTGTCGCGGCGCTCACCGCCATGACGGCCGCGGCGCTCATGGCGATGTTCGCCGTCGCCGTTCTCGAAGGCGTGGATCCGCAGCAGGAAGTGCAGCGGACGATCGAGTCGGTCCTGGACGCCGGGATGCCCCCGGAAGTCGCCGAGCGCGCCAAGGAGCAGGGGTTGGCAGCACGGGCCGCCTCGTTCCTGCCGGGCGTTGCCGCAGCCCTGCTTTTCCTGACGCTGGCGCTGGACGGCGTGCTCGGCCAGGCCATCGCCGCCCGCCTGGGCATCGCAAGGCGTCCCTCGCCCCCGTGGCGCGACATGACGCTGCCGGCCTGGCCGCTGTACGCGCTCGGCCTTTCCTGCCTTGCCGGGATTGCCGCAAGCGGAGCGCTGGAGTATATCGGCCGGAATCTGGCTATCGTCTTCGCCGTTCCGTTCCTGCTGCAGGGGCTTGCCGTCGTCCATGCCGTGGTGGCCCGGCTGCCGGGGCGGACGGTCTGGCTGGTCGGTTTCTATCTGCTGGGGCTCGTGATGGCCTGGCCGTTCGTGCTGGTCGCAGCGCTGGGCCTTGCAGAGCCTTATGTCGGTCTGCGCGCCCGTTTCGGGGGCGGTCCGAAGGAGAATGAGTAATGGAGCTGGTCCTTCTCGAACGGGTCGAGAGCCTGGGGCTGATGGGCGATATCGTCACGGTCAAGCCCGGGTACGCGCGGAACTACCTGCTGCCGCAGAAGAAGGCGCTGCGGGCGACGCCCGAGAACATGGCCGTTTTCGAGGCGCGGCGCGCAGAGCTCGAAGCGCGCAATCTGGAGCGCAAGGGCGAGGCCGAAAGGGTTGCGGAAAAGCTTGAGGGTTTCAGCATCACCCTGATCCGGCGTGCGGGCGACACCGGCCATCTCTACGGCTCGGTCACGGTGCGCGATATTGCGGAGGCCGCCAGCGAGACGGGCGTCGAGATCGACCGCCGGCAGCTTCGCCTCGCACAGCCCATCAAGTCCCTCGGCCTGCACAGCATAGCCGTCCAGCTGCACCCGGAAGTCCAGGTGCCGATCACCGCCAATGTCGCCCGGACGCTGGACGAGGCGGAGGCGCAGGCGCGCGGCGAGGACGTGCTGGCGATGGACGATGAGGATGCTTATCGTTTCGAGGGCGGACTGTCGGAGTTCTTCGACGACGGTGCGCCGGAGCGCGACGGGGAAACCCCGGCGGAAGCCGGCGAGGCCGAGGCGGCCGGGGAGGACCCCGGCGGAGAAAGTTAGGGGTTCGTTTCCCGCCGGCTGCAGCGGGAGGCGGAAGGGAGAGCAGGGCCGATGCTGTTCGCGCCGTTGTTACGCCGGCTCGTCAAATTCGGCAGGCTTACGGTTATCGACCCGCGCGGCGGCGCACACAGCATAGAAGGTGCGGGCGGGCCCTCGGTCGTGATTCGCCTGCACGACGCCTCCGTATCCCGCGCCATGTTGCGGAACCCGGCCCTCGCGGTGGGCGAGGCCTATATGGACGGGCGGCTGACGGTCGAAGAGGGCACGCTGTTCGATTTCCTCACCATTCTGGTGGTCAACCGCCGCGCGGCGCATCTCGGGCGCTCCCGCGGCCCTGCGGCCCTCGGACGGAAGCTTCTGGGCCGGGTTCGTACGCACAATCCTGTGGGCGCCGCGCGCCGCAAGGTTTCGCACCATTACGACCTGAAGCCGGAACTGTTCGACCTGTTCCTGGACAGCGACCGGCAATATAGCTGCGCCTATTTCGC
>JAJECZ010000003.1 GCA_022821735.1 Alphaproteobacteria bacterium
CTGGGAGCCGCATTGCCTGCTGCTCAACAATGTCAGGGTGAACATCCGGCATGACTGGCATCGGCCCTTCGCCGAATTCGGCAGGGGCTTGCGGACGAAGCGCGGCGACGACGCCATGCGCGTGGTCCTGACCCTGCGCGACACGCCCGAAGCCCGCCGCGCCCGCACCCTGGTCCGGGCGGGAAAGCTGACGGCGTTCAGCGCGGAGCTCCGCGTCGTGGAAGAGGAATGGCCCGCTCCCGACCGGCGCATCGTCCACCAGGCGCTGCTCACCGGCCTCGCCCTGGTGGACGGGCCCGGGCACGAGAGCCCGCTCATCGAGGAGGTGCGCGCGCGCCTGGAGGCCGGCGAGCCCGCGCCGTTCCGGCACCGGCGCTGGTAAATCCGGGAATCCCGCCAATTCCGGCTTCCCGTCTGACAGGAGGGACTGCGATGTCCTCGGTGGCCAACAGGATCATGCGGCGCGTGCGCGGCCACGGCAGGGGCAAGTGGGTCTGCACGCCCGGGGACTTCCTCGACCTCGGCAGCCGGGCCGCCGTCGGCGGGGCGCTGTCGCGCCTGGTCCGGAGCGGCCGGCTTCGCCGGGTGGGGCGGGGCCTGTACGACCTGCCGCGATACAGCAGGATCCTGAAGGGTCTGGTTCCACCCGCCCTCGAGACCGCCCTCAGGGCGATCGAGCGGCGCGACAAAATCCGGATCATGCGGAGCGGGATGACGGCGGCCAACATGCTGAACCTCACCAGGGGGGTACCGATGGGGCCCGTTTACGTCACGAATGGCCGGACCCGGATAATCCGGGTGGGTGGCCAGACCGTCCGTCTGCGGCATGAGCGCGCCGCCATCATGAACTGGTACGGGAGGCCGGGCGCCATCGTCATCCAGGCGCTGCACTGGCTCGGGCCCCGTGAGGCCGATGATCCGCGGGCCATTGTCCACCTGAGAAGACTGCTGCCGGACTATGTGAAGGCCGACCTCGAGAAGGGGCTGCCCCTGCTGCCGTGCTGGGTGAGGCGCATCGTCACGAAGATTGTCGACAGTGACTACCAGGAGCCGGAGCCAAAACGCGATCGGAGGACCTGGAACAGCAGGCCCCGGGACGAGGCCCGGGATCTGATCGCGGCGACGCTGGAGGAGGCCGGCAACCGCTGGGTGCGGCTGAGCCTGGTCGGCCAGCGCCTGCGGGCGGCGCGCCCGGATTTCGATCCGTACCACTACGGCTTCCGGACACTGGGCGAGCTGGTGGAACGCTGCGACGGCTTCGAGACGGTCCGACGCAAGTCGGGTCTGATCCGCATCCGCCGCAAGGCGGCGGCCGTCTAGCATTCTACCGTTCCGACACAGGGCATGGGCGAGATGCAGGGAAAATGGGGCTTCTACGGGCGCGCGGCGGAGGCGGAGGCGCTGCGGACCGCCTTCCTGTCCGGGGCGTTCGGGACGATCTCGATCCGCGGCCACCGGCGCTTGGGCAAGACATGGCTCATTGGCCATGTCGTCCGCGGCCTGCCCGCAGGCATACCGGTGTTCCGGCATGGCGTGGCTATCCGCCATAGCCCGGAGGCGGCCCGCAAGGACCTCCTGCACGAGCTTGAACCCGGGTATGGCCATGCCTCCGGGTCGGGCAGGGAGGTCGTACCGAAGGATGTCCGCGAGGCCGCCTCCGCGTTGCAAGGCGTGCCCGAAATCCTGGAGCACCTCCTCCGGGCGGGCATCAATGTGGTGGTCGACAATGCCGACCGGCTGCAGGACGAAGGGCTGCCCGGCCTTGTCGGAGAGATCGGGGACATGGCCCGCAAGCTCCACCGGGAAGAGGCGGCCAGGGCCGGCGCGACCGTTCCCCCGCCCGGGAGGCGGGGCGCGCTGGTCCTGTCCTGGTGGTTCGGCATGTCCCCCGGGCGGGAGTCGCTCCTCGACGCCCTGGGGCCGGGCGCCGTCGGGCGCTCCATGCTGCTCGGGCCCTGGAGTGCCGCGGACCTCGTGGCCCTCGCCCGCGACCGGGGCTGGCTGGACCGTCCGCGCCGCCTGGCGCTGGTCCGGGCCGCCATCGGCGGGCGCCCGCTCGACTGGGAGAGGTTCGCAAGCCGCCGGGGCCGGTTGTCGAGGAGGAAGAGGGTTTACGACTTCGCGGCCTGGCCGAGCGACCGTGCCTGGCGGCTTGGCTTCGCCCGCTATCTCTTCAGGAGACTGCCGGAGTTCCCGAGTCACTACACCGACCTCCATACCCCCACGGGATACGAGCCTGAACTGCGCCGTCTCCTCGACTTCCTGGCGGCGGACCAGGGGAAGGGCCGCGATACCGAATCCATCCACGCTGCCTTCCCGAGCGTCGCACCGGAGCTCATCGACCGCCGTCTCGCGTTCTTGAGCGGGGAGCTCGGCGTGATCGAGGAGGTTCCGGGCGCCCCGGGCGGGAGCCTGCCCCGGACGGGATCCGGGGACGGGGAAGCCGGGCGGGGCTGGCGGATCTGCGACCTCGCGCTGCGCTTCTGGTACGACGCGCTCCATGACCTGTGCGGCCGAACTCACTTTGGCGCCGAAATTCTGGCCGAGCGGATGAAGTTCATGGAGGAGGGCGCGCTGGCGCAGTTCCTGCGCGAATGCGGCCCGGCCTGGCCCGCGGACAGGTCCGGCCATGTCCGGCGCGGTCTCCCGGGAAAGCGGGCGGCCCCCGGCCCCGGGAAGGCCGGGCCGGTCGAGCGGCGCGCCTTCGCCTTCGACGTGACCGCCCCCGGCGTCCTGGAGGGCCTGCTGGTCCCCTGTGGCGTCCCGGTCCGCATCGGTGGGGCCTTCGAGGAGGTCTTCGAGCCCGGCTCCCTGCTGGCGAACAACGGCCTGCTGGTGAATGTCCTCGATGACTGGGAAAGCCCGCTCGCCCGGTCCGGGAAGGGTCTCGAACTGGAGGATGGAGCCGGCGGGTTACGCGCGACCGTGACCCTGCCGGACACGATCGACGGGCGCCGGGTCCGGGCGCGCGTCGAGGCGGGCGAACTGACCGCGTTCAGCGCCGCGTTCCAGGCGCTCGAAGAGGACTGGCCTGCCCCGGACCGGCGCATCGTCCGTCAGGCGCGGCTTGTCGGCCTCGCCCTGGTGGACCGGCCGGAGCACGAGACCCCGCTCATCGAGGAGGGGCGCGGGCGCCTGGAGGCCGGGGAACCTGCGCCGTTCCGGCGCTGGTAGCCGGCGAGTACAGGGCATGGACGCGATGCAGAGAGAATGGGGCTTCTACGGGCGCGTGGCCGAGGCGGCTCATCTGCGGGCCGCGTTCCTCGCCCCGGAGTTCGACCTGATCGCCATGCGCGGCCGCCACCTCGTGGGCAAGACGTGGCTCATCGGCGAGGTCATGGACGGCCTGCCCGCGGGCATACCGGCGGTCCGGCATGGCCTGCTTTCCTGCCATAGCCCGGAGGCGGCCCGCCAGGAACTGCTGGCCGATCTGCGACCCAGGTATGACCATGTTTCGAGGTCGCACAGGGACCGCATACCGAAGGACGTCCTCGAGGCCGCCTCGGCGTTGCAAAGCCTGCCCGAAATCCTGGAGCACCTCCTGCGGGCCGGCATCAACGTGGCGGTCGACAATGCCGAGCGTCTGCAGGACGACGGGTCGCCCGGCCTTGTCGGGCAGATCGGGGACATGGCCCGCAGGCTCCGCCGGGAAGAGGCGGCCATGGCCGGTGCGA
>JAJECZ010000081.1 GCA_022821735.1 Alphaproteobacteria bacterium
TCATCTTCCTGCTGGTGCTGACCGGCCTGCTCTACGCGCTGAAGCGGAAGGTCTGGAGCGACCTGCATTGACCGCGCGCCCGGTCATCGGGATCGTCGGGGGCAGCGGCCTCTACGATATCGATGGCCTGGACGACAGGCGCTGGATTGCGGTCGACAGCCCTTGGGGCTGGCCTTCCGACGAGATTCTCCACGCCCGGCTGGGGGAGGCCGAACTGCGCTTCCTGCCCCGCCACGGGCGGGGGCACCGGCTGGGCCCGACCGACCTCGACAACCGCGCCAATATCGACGCGTTGAAGCGTTCGGGCGCGACGGAGATCGTGTCGCTCTCCGCGGTCGGCTCGCTGAAGGAGGAGCATGCGCCCGGGGACTTCGTGCTGGTGGACCAGTTCATCGACCGCACATTCGCGCGCGCCAAGAGCTTCTTCGGCGCGGGCTGCGCGGCGCATGTGTCGATGGCGGACCCCGTATGCCCCCGCCTGGGCGGCATTCTGGAGGAAGCCGCCGCCGGCGCCGGCATCTCTCTGCACCGCGGCGGCACTTATCTGGCGATGGAAGGGCCGCAATTCTCGACCCGCGCCGAAAGCGCCCTCTACCGCAGCTGGGGCTGCGCCGTCATCGGTATGACCGCCATGCCGGAGGCCAAGCTCGCGCGCGAGGCTGAGCTCTGCTACGCCACCGTCGCCATGGTCACCGACTACGATTGCTGGCACGACGATCATGAGGATGTCTCCGTCGAGGCGGTGATCCGCGTGCTGCTCGACAATGCGGAGCGGGGCAGAGGGCTGGTCCGCCATGCCGCGCCCGTGCTGGCGGAGCGCCGCGAAACCTGTTTCGCCGGCTGCCATACGGCGCTGGACCATGCGCTGATTACCGCGCCGGAGAAGCGCGATCCGGCGCTGTTGGCCAAGCTGGACGCCGTCGCGGGGAGAGTGCTAAACGGCGCCGCATGAAGGTCGACGGCACCGCCTATCGCAGCATCTGGCCGGAAGCGGACGGCCGCGCCGTGCGCATCATCGACCAGACCCGTCTGCCGCACCGCTTCGAGACCGTGCGGCTGGAGTCCCTGGAAGACGCCGCCCATGCGATCCGCGCCATGCTGGTGCGCGGCGCCCCGCTGATCGGCGCGACGGCCGCATACGGCCTCGCGCTCGCGCTCTTCCGCGACCCGTCCGACGCCGCGCTCGAGGAAGCCCGGCGCACCCTGCTCGCCACCCGCCCGACCGGGGCGAACCTCGCCTGGGCGCTGGAGGATGTGGCCGGGAAAGTCCGCCCGCTGCCGCCGGGGGAGCGCGCCGCCGCCGCGTTCGGGCGGGCCGGCGAAATCTGCGACGAGGATGTGGCGATCAACTACGCCATCGGCGAACACGGGCTCGGTCTCATCCGCGCGGCGGCGGGAAAGAAGGACGGCCGGATCAACGTCCTGACCCACTGCAATGCCGGCTGGCTGGCCACGGTGGACTGGGGCACGGCGCTGGCGCCGATCTACCGCGCCCACGACGCCGGCATCGAGGTCCATGTCTGGGTGGACGAGACCCGGCCGCGCAACCAGGGCGCGCACCTCACGGCCTGGGAGCTCGGCAGGCACGGCGTGCCGCACACGGTGATCGTGGACAATGCCGCCGGCCATGCGATGCAGCGCGGGCTGGTGGACCTCTGCATCGTCGGCACCGACCGCACGACCGCGACCGGCGATGTCTGCAACAAGATCGGTACCTATACCAAGGCGCTGGCCGCCTTCGACAACGGCGTGCCGTTCCATGTCGCGCTGCCGGGCCCGACCATCGACTGGACGGTTTCGGACGGCCTCGCCTCGATTCCCATCGAGGAGCGCGACGCCTCCGAGGTGCAGCAGGTCTGGGGGCGAACGGAGGAAGGCGGTCTTGCAGCCGTCGCCGTGACGGCTCCGGGCTCGCCCGCCGCCAACTACGCCTTCGACGTGACGCCCGCGCGGCTCGTCACCGGCTTCATCACCGAACGCGGCCTCGCCGCCCCCGACGCCCTGGGGCGGCTCTTCCCGGAACGTCTCGCCGCCGCCGAATAGAAACGGACCGATCCCCATGCCCACGATCCGCCATGAGAACCTGCGCGCCGTCGTGCGCGCCGTCTGCGCCGCTGCCGGAAGCGCCGGGGACGAGCCGGCCGATGTCGCCGACAACCTCGTCCATGCCAACCTCACCGGCCATGACAGCCACGGCGTCGGCATGCTGCCGCGCTATATCAGGGCGGTGCAGGAGGGCGAGCTCCGGCCCAACATGAAGATCGACCTGCTGGCGGACATGGGCGCCATGCTGGTGGTGGACGGCAAGGCGGGCTACGGCCAGTCGGTCGGCAGGCAGGCGATGGAACTCGCCATCGAGCGGGCGAAGGAGCACGGCGTCTGCGTCATGGCCGTGCGCCGGTCGTTCCATCTCTGCCGCATCGGCGCCTGGGGCGAGCAGTGCGCGGCCGCCGGCCTCGTCTCGATCCACTATGTCAACGTCGTCGGCCATCCGGGCCTCGTGGCGCCCTGGCGCGGCTCGGACGCGCGCTTCGCCACCAACCCCTACTGCATATCACCATGCCGGCGACCGGGGCGAACCCCGTGACCCAGCTCGACATGGCGACCAGCACCGTCGCGCACGGCAAGGTCCGCGTCGCGAAGAACAAGGGCGAGCGGATGGCGCCGGGCATCCTGATCGACAACCGGGGCCGGCCGACCACGGACCCGAACGTCATGTTCGAGCGGCCGATGGGCGCGATCCTGCCCATCGGCGAGCACAAGGGCTACGGCATGGCGCTGATGAGCGAGATGATGGCGGGCGTGCTCTCCGGGGGGCAAACCTGCCGGCCGGAGACGGACCACGAGCAGGACACGATCCTGAACAACATGCTCTCGATCGTGTTCGACCCGGCCCGGCTGGTCGAGCCCGGCTTCTACAATGCCGAAATGGACGCCACCATCGCGCATGTAAAAGCCTCGCCCCCCGCCGACCCCGCGCTCCCCGTCCTCGTCCCCGGAGACCCCGAACGCACCACCCACGCCGAACGCAGCCAGGGCGGCATCCCCGTGGACGACGAAACTTGGCGCGAACTGGAAGCGGCGGCGGTGTCGGTGGGGATCGAGGTTGCGGAGTTCAGGCGCATGGCGGGGGTGAACTGAAGGCTAAGGTATAGCCTCAGTCGGAGGCGTAGAGAGGCGGTCGGAAAACAGCCCCGCGGGCGCCAGTCCGTTCGCAAACTCCGCGCCCTCTTTCAACCTATCCGCCTCCGTCGCACTGTCTCGCAGGCCGCCAGATTCGATCCTTGCTAAGCTCACCACGCGAGACCTCACTCGATATATCAAACCTAAATCCCAGAGCCGTTGCACCGCCTCTTCCCCGTCCGAGACCTCATTGACTATTGCCTCGATGTCTACAATATTATCGCCGACAAGACGCAGCGTGCTCCATTGATTCTTCGACAATCTATACCTCTTCTTCTCTCTTCCCGTGTCTTCCACAATCATGCCATCCTACGATTTACATACTTCGAGGAGCGCTCCTCTTGCATGGGCGCGCCTCCATTCCCGTACCCCAGACCGAAACCTACGAATAGCATTGGACTCTTCCGGCCGATTTCCATCGAAGTAATACGCTATTTCCCTCTTATTACAATTCCTTGACCATTCCCTATCTATCGGGTACACCAGATCGTAAAATGGGTGCACATTCACCGCACCTTCCTCTTGTAACTTCGTACAGATTGGAGAGTCTGCCGTATATGCGAGCCTAACAAAAGAAGCAGGTGGTGACAGATGATAAAGACGCCACAGATTCAACGCCAATTCTTCAAAATGTGCCTCCTCATCATCGGAAAATCCGTGTATTATGTTGTAAGCTACAGAAATACCTTCCTCATTCAGGAAGCGAATTGCTTGAATATTTTGAAGTGAAGTGACTCCTTTTGAAATATTACGCAATGTCCGGTCACAGAATGACTCGACACCGATCTGTACATCTATAAATCCCGCTTGACGCAGACGTTGGGTATCTATGCGCTTTAGGTTCGACTTCATTTCCGAGGAAAAGTTGCACTCAGCTTCCTTAAGGATCTCTACCGCCTCCGGCGTATTATACTGGCGAGGCAGAATATAATCCGATATTCGGACGTTTCTATAACCATAGGCGTCTCTGATCTCGCAGACTTGTTCCTTGAATCGGGACACATGTTTGTAGCGGAATGGCATTTCCCCACTTCGTATCCCGCAAAATGCGCAATGATGTTTTTGTCCCCACCAGCATCCGCGGGAAGAATCGAGCGGCAAGAAAGACGGCCGTATCTTTATCCCTTCCGCAGCGAAGAGTTGTGCCAAGTCCCGAAAGTAGTCGTCGAATACAGGAGTCGGGCTCTTATTGATGTCGACAAAAGAAGTCGCTTGCGATAGTCCTCTAGCTTGCGAGACGTTGTTTGCGTCTACTGCCTTGCACCAAGCCGGAAATCTCATTTCAGACTCTCCATCGAACACATAATCGACGAAATCGATAGCTAAGAGCGATCGGCCTGCCACTCCAGAAACTGCATAGCCACCCAACACGACAGTAACGTCTGGATGCTTGGCCTTATAGTGCGCCGCCAATGTTAAGGAAGGACCAATTTGATCGAACATACAGGTGAATCCGAGTATGGTTGGTGAGAATTTTTCTAACTCTAGAGAGCATTCGTAGATATATTGCGGACCAACATCGTTGTGAATCGCGAGTACCGTGTCATAGATTTGTTCAATCGTCTTCGAGTCAGTCCAAGAAGGTCTCAGATCGTGCACGGCATTATGGAGGAGATTCTTTTCGCGAGTGGTGTAGGCGCCATTGAGTGTCTTCATTAGGGAGGACTCATTGACACAAAAAGCATTGGCCAAGGATTCGTAGGTGGAGTATTTGAGGAATTTTAGCAAGTTAATATTGAGATGAAAGACTCGATTAGTTATGCCTGAGAGAGTTAAGGATGCGGAGGTTATTCCAAGTCCAAGGGAAGGTTCAAGTAGAGGCGCCCATGGCATCGATACGAGTGCTACACGCATTTTCAAGGCAACTGCTGGCGGATAACAGCTTTATTAGTATTTTGAGAATAATTTGGGATCGATTATCGGTTGGTACAAGGTCTGGCTTTGGGGAGTCGGGGTGATACCGTCAGAGGCGGCTGCTGGTTCTGCTCGGGGCCCGAAGACGATAACCAGGACAATGGCAGTAGCGATGTACGGATTTACGGCGTCCGGGCCGGATAAAGCGAGGGTCGAGGATTCCGGGTCGAAGAATTTCTTGCCAAGTTCGCTTATGGCTTTGGAGGATTCGGGAGAGAGAGGAATTTCATAAGCGCGAGCGTGTCGCACGGGATCTTTGTACCAGTCGGTGTTGAGTCGGTTGTCCTTGAGGAGGGCTTCGAAGAATCGGATGGCGTCTGGTCCGTAGGGTTCATGATCGGCTTTGCGGGTGCTCGGCTCGAAGGTAGAGAGAGTAGGTTGAATCCCCTGATTTATCGTGGTGATGACCTCGATTGTGTCGGGACCGCAGGGGATGCTGAGTTGATCTGCAACCTGTTTGGGGTTTTGCAGAACGTGTCGGACATACTTGCCTTCGGAGTGCTCGTACGCGGCTCGCAGGAGGGCCTCCACTTCGCCGGCGGTGTCGGCCAAAGCTTGTTCAGGAGTAAGGGGCAGAACCTTGAGAGCGGACAATGCCAGAAGGATGTTCAGGATGTGTCGGCGATGCATTGTCGGTCTCCGGCGAGTGAAGGCAGTGGGTGGTGATGAGCGCTCGAGAGAGGTCTGGCGACGGGCGGGGCGGGGGCAATCGAGGCAAGCTGCGACGGGTTAGGTTCGGGAACGGTGTCGCAAGTCTCGGGTCAACAGTGCTCCTTGCGTCAATCATACAAAAAGATAATATATTCTATCATAGACGTCAAGAGAGAATTTAAAGTCAATAAAGAAGGCGCTCGATCGCGGGGACGAAGGGGCGTCCGGTAGCTTGGCGTTCGTGGACACTGTCTGCAGTGTGCGGTGGTTCGGCTCAGTCGAGCGGCCAATGCGGCTGAACGCTCTATCTAAGCCATCCTCTCGGAAGAAAAGATCGGACAACGAATGGAAGGAGTCGCGGCGCTGCGGAGCCCGAACTCCGGTGGACTCCGGTGGGGCGGGGGTAAAGCGGGCGGAGAAGGCGCCGGCCCGCGCCAACGTCCCGGCCCGCCCCGGTCGAATCTCCCGCGCATCGCATCTGGAGATCGGGCCCGGTGCATGTCAGAGTCGGCAACCATGACGTTCATCTCCAACGCCCGCATGTATGCCGTCAGCCCCGCGGCCGAGGCGGAGTGGAGGGACCTGATCGCGCATGTGGCGGAGGACGCCGGCGCGTCGTTCGAATACCTGGCCTACAAGGCGCCGCAGCCGCTTGAGGAGCTGTGGCGACGCGAGGACCTCGGCTGCGTGCAGATGTGCGGTTATCCGATTGCGCTCGGCGTCGCCGAGGTCACGCCGCTGGCCTCGCCCGTGCCGGCCGCGCCCTGGGCCGGAGGCCGGGCGGTTTACCGGAGCGACCTGATCGTGCGGAAGGACGCGCCCTACGCCGCGCTCGCCGACACGTTCGGCGGCGCGGTCGGCTGGACCGTCGAGCATTCGCATTCGGGCTTCAACGCGCTGCGCCACCATCTCCTGCCCTGGCGGAGCGAGGGCCGGGCGCGGCTTTACCGGAACTCCGTCGGCCATCTCGTGACGGCGCGGCGCATCCTCGACAGCGTGCTGGACGGCAGCATCGACATCGGGCCGCTGGACGCCTACTGGCATATGCTGATGCGGAAATGCCAGCCCGCGATTACGGAGGGCGTCCGCATACTGGAGTCGACCGCGACCGCGCCGATGCCGGCCTTCGTCGCCGCGCCGGCCCTGCCAGCGGAAACGGTCAAGCGCCTGCGGGACGCTTTTGCGGCGGCGCATACGCGGCCCTGGTTCGGACGGTTCCGCGACGCGTTGCTGATCGAGGGATTCGAGACGGTTGCGCGGGAGACCTTCGCGCCGACCCTGGAATGGGACCGGGCCGCGCGGGACGCGGGCTATGCCGTGCCGGCGTGATGGTTGAAACCGGCGCGAGTTACGGTTTCGATCTCGGACCCTGGTCGCGCAGGGTCTCGACGAGGTCGGAGGCCGCGCAGCGCTGGTTCGACCGCGGGCTGAACTGGAACTTCGCCTTCAATCACGACGAGGCGGTCGCCTGCTACAGGCGCGCGGCGGAAGCGGACCCTGCCTGCGCCATGGCCCGGTGGGGCATCGCCCATGCGTCGGGCCCCTTCTACAACCGGGCGTGGATCCGCTACTCCGACGCCGAGATCGCCGAGGTGCTACCGGTCTGCCATGAGGCGGTGGAGGCCGCGCTGGCGCTCGCCGGCGGCGTGGCGCCGGCCGAACGGACGCTCATCCATGCCCTGAAGAAGCGCTACCGGAACGGCCATGAGAGGGACCGCGCGGTGCTGGACGCCTGGCACCGGGACTATGCCGACGCGATGCGCGACGCCTGCCGGGCATATCCGGACGACCCCGACATCGCCGCGCTCTATATCGAGGCGGCAATCACCTGCACGCCGCGCCGGCTCTGGAACCTGCAGACCGGCGAGCCCGACCCGGACGCGCGTACGATGGAGGCGATGCCGGTGCTGGAGCACTGGATGGACCGGATCGGGCAGGGCGGCCCCGTCCATCCGGGCATTCCGCACATGTATATCCACACGCTCGAGATGTCGCCGTTTCCCGAGCGCGCGCTGAAGGCCGCCGACATGCTGCGCGGCTACGCGCCCGACGCGGGCCACATGGAGCACATGCCGGCGCACATCTACGTGCTTTGCGGCGACTTCGCGCAGTCCGTCTCGCAGAGCGAGCGCGCGGTCCGCGCCGACGACAGATATCTCGCCTATGCCGGGGACGGGAACTTCTACACCACCGCCCGCTGCCACGACCTCCACCTGTTCATGTATGCAGCCATGTTCCTCGGCCAACACGGCAGGGCCGCCCATGCCGCCGAACGCATCCGCAATGTGGCGAAGTCCGAACTGATCGCCCGGAGCGCACCCTTCATGGCTTCGATCCTGGACGGCCATTCCGCCATGTGCACGCATGTCGCGGTCCGCTTCGGCCGCTGGCGCGAGCTTGCCGCAGCGCGCGGGCCGGACGAGCCGTCGCTGCGCCCGATCGGCACCGCCATGCACGCTTACGGGCAGGGCGTGGCGCATGCCGCGCTCGGCAATATCGATGCGGCCGAGGCGGCCCGGGCGGCGTTCGACGAGGCCGCGGCCGCCATTCCGGAGGATGCGATCTTCCTCAGCAACACGGTGCGCGACATGCTCCGCGTCGGCGAGGCCATGCTGGAGGGCGAGCTGGAATACCGGAAGGGCGACCATGACCGCGCCTTCGCCAGCTTGCGCCTGGCGGTCGCGCGCGACGACTCGCTCAACTACACCGAGCCTTGGGCCTGGATGCATCCGCCGCGCCACGCGCTGGGCGCGCTGCTGGCCGAACAGGGCCTGTTCCGGGAAGCCGAGGCCGTGTTCCGCGAAGACCTCGGTTACGGCGGGGACCTGCCGCGCTGCTGCCAGCATCCCGACAATGTCTGGGCGCTGCAGGGGCTCGTGGAATGCGTGGCGCAGGCCGGGGACGCCAACGAACTCCGCTTGCTCCGGCAGAGGCTGGATTTCGCAAAGGCGCGCGCCGACATCCCGATAGCCAGCTCCTGCTTCTGCCGCGCCGCCGCCGCGTAGCGCGGATCAGGTCTCCAGGCCGAAGGTCTCCCTCACCTCCGCCGCCATCGCTTCCGTCATGGCCTCCAGCGCCTTGCGGCCCTTCGCGGCCGTGGCGCGGGTGGGGCGGCCGACCGTGCCGGAGCGGCTGTAGGCGGCAAGGCCCCTGACGGCGAGTTGCGGGCGCTCGGCAAGTTCGTCGGCGGCGTCGGCCATGCGCACGAGACCGGGCCAGCAGTGGAGCAGGACCGAGGTTTCGTATTCGCCCGCATGCATGTCGTCATGCACGCTCGTCTCGATGCCGGCGGCGGCGAAGGCGGCCTCCTGGATATGCCGGCCGGGGCCGAGCCAGACGCGGGGGCCGTCGAGATTGGCTTCGCGCGCGAGATGCGCCAGCACGAGATTGCCGCCATGCGCATTGACGATGGCGAGCCGTTCGATGCCGGCATGCGCGAGGCTCGTGCGGATGTCGCCGACGACGGCCGCCAGCGTGCCGGCTGCCAGCCAGACCGTGCCGGGAAAGCCCGCATGCTCCTGCGAGCAGGAGACGGGCAGCACCGGCAGCAGCAACGCGCCCGTCTTGTCCGCCAGCCCGGCCGCGAGCGCGCTCGCGATCAGGCTGTCGGTCGCGAGCGGCAGGTGGCTCCCATGCTGCTCGAACGCCCCCACCGGCAGCACGGCAAGCTCGGGCCGGCCGACATCGGCGGCGGTGCGGGCGAGGAAGGCTTCCGATAGCATGCCCGCCATCCTATCAGGAGGCGGCAGGCGTGAAACCCGACTATGAGCGCATTGCCGGGGACTACCGCAAGGCCCGGCCGCAATATCCGGAGCGGCTGGTCGCGCTCATCGCCGGGTGGCTGCCGGACGGGCCGGTCGAGGTGCTGGATGCGGGCGCGGGCACCGGCATCGGCACGCGGGCGCTCGCGGGCGTCCTGGGCCCGCGGGCGTCCATCCTGGCGGTGGAGCCAAGCCCCGCCATGCGCGGGGAGGCGAAAGCCGCGCCGGGAATACGCTGGCTCGACGGCAGGGCGGAGGCGCTGCCTGCCCAAGATGCCGGCATCGACCTCGTCTTCTCCGCCCAGGCGCTGCACTGGTTCGACCGCCCGGCCTTCTGGCGGGAATGCGGGCGGGTGCTGAAGCCGGGCGGGGCCGTCGCCATTCTCTACAACAACCGGGACTACCGGCAGGACGCCTTCGCCAGCGGTTACGAAGACCTGCTCGAACGCTACAGCCCCGGCTACCGGCGCGACTATCGCGAATTCGATATCCGGGGCGAGCTCGACGCGCTCGGCTGGACGGCCCGCACGCATGAGGAAAGCGAAGCCTGGACGAGGCCCATGCGCCCGGACGCCTTCATGGCGATGTCCCGCTCGTCCTCGCGGGCGCAGGCCGCGCGCGACGCCGCCGGGGCGGAGGTCTTCGACAGGGAGGTCGAGGCGCTCACGGGCCGGCACGCGAACGCGGACGGCTTCGTCGAAGTCATCTATCGCTGCGTGCTGACGCTGGCCGCAAACCGGGGCTGAGGCAGGGCTACAGCACCGTCACCGCCCAGCCGGCATCCGAACGGTCGAAGCGGAGCGGCAGGGCGTTGGGAGCAAACTCGTCCCGGAACCCGACGCCAAGCGCGGCCGCGATGACGCGCAGATTGCCGCCATGCGCGACGATGCAGGGAACATCGCCGCCGTCGAGCGCGTCCGCAGCAGCGGCCCTGGTGCGCGCGACGAAGGCCTCCAGCGTCTCGCCGCCGGCCGGGCGCGCGCGCCAGTCCAGCTCCAGCGCACTCTGGCCGACAAGCTCCCCGAACAGCCGCTCGCCGAGCCGGGGCGTGGCGTTCATCGGCACGGCGAGCAGGCGCGCGACGGCCTGCGCCGTCTCATAGGCGCGCGGATAGCTGCTGGCTTCGATGCGGGTAATCTCCCCGGCTGCAGCCAGTTTTTTTGCGGCGCGCTCGGCCT
>JAJECZ010000409.1 GCA_022821735.1 Alphaproteobacteria bacterium
CATACCGGCGGGCGCCGAAGCCGCCAGCATCGTCAATATCTCCTCCGTCGCCGGCCTCGTCGGCTCGCCGCTCTCGGGGATCTACAGCGCGTCCAAGGGCGCGGTCCGTCTGCTGACCAAGTCGGCCGCGCTCGAGGCCTCGCAGCTCGGCTACAACATCCGCGTGAACTCGGTCCATCCGGGCCTGATCGAAACCGACATGGCGGTGCAGGTGCTCGACCGCTGGATGAGCACCGGCATGTCGGACAATGCCGCGCGGCAGTTCGTTATGGACCAGCACCCGATCAAGCGCCTCGGCGGCCCGGTGGACATCGCTGCCGGCGTCCTCTTTCTCGCCTCGGCCGACAGCTCGTTCATGACAGGCGCCGAACTCGTGATCGACGGCGGCTGGACCGCGCGGTAGAGGGAATTTCAACAGGTTCGCGCTGCAAGTTCGGCGCACAACCGTCACCGCGGCCGGGGCGCAGCCGAGAGCCGGGGGCCATCTTCCGGCTTTCGCGCCAATCCGGGCCGACGGGAGATAGGCCCCGGGTCCGGGGCGACGAAGGAATATGAAGCGGGAGAGCCGGTAGGCCGCGCCGTCAGGCCGCCAGGCGGTCGGGCGGAACGGCCAGGCTTGCGGCTGCGGCGAGCACTTCGGGGCCCGCGTCCGGCAGGTGGGCGTTCTCCGCCAGGTGGCGGCGGAAGGCGCGGGCGCCGGGGCAGCCCTGGAACAGCCCGTGGACGTGGCGTGCAAGCGCGTGCAGGCGGATGCCGTCCGCCGCCAGCCGCCCGGCATAGGGCAGCAGGGCGTCCACCGCCTCGTGCCGCGTCTCCACCGGGTTCTCCGCACCGAACAGACGCCGGTCCGCATCGGCGAGCAGCCAGGGGTCCGAATAGGCGGCCCGGCCCAGCATGACGCCGTCCACGGTTCCGTCCGTCAGTAGCGTCTCCGCCGCGTCGAGATCGGGGACGCCACCGTTCAGTACAATGCACAGGTCCGGGCGCTCCGCCTTCAGGCGGAACACCAGCTCGTAGCGCAGGGGTGGAATCTCCCGGTTCTCCTTGGGGCTGAGGCCCTTGAGCCACGCCTTGCGGGCATGGATCATGAAGACGGTGACGCCCGAAAGCGCATGGACGGTCCGGGCGAAGCGGAAAAGGGCGTCGTCGTCCTGATCGTCTATGCCCACCCGGCACTTGACCGTTACCGGCACCGAAACCGCTTCCCGCATCGCGGCGAGGCAGCGGCCGACAAGCTCCGGCTCGGCCATCAGGCTCGCGCCGAAGCGGCCCTTCTTCACCCGGTCGCTCGGGCAGCCGCAATTGAGGTTGATCTCGCCATATCCCCAGCGTTCGCCGATGCGCGCCGCCTCGGCAAGCATGGCCGGCTCGCTCCCGCCGATCTGGAGCGCGACGGGATGCTCGACAGGGTCGAAGCCCAGCAGCCGGTCCCGGTCGCCGTGAATGACCGCCCCGGCCGTCAGCATCTCCGTGTAGAGGCGCGTACGCCGCGAAAGGACCCGGTGGAAGAACCGGCAGTGCCGGTCCGTCCGGTCCATCATCGGGGCGACAGAGAGGCGGTGCATGGCTGCTATCCCGCGACGGCCGCCGCGCCGTCCTGCCAGGGCAGCAGCGCGGCGTGGATGGTTTCGAGCGCGGGCGCGGCGATGCCGGTCTCGCGGGCCAGCGCCACCGCCTTGCCGGCAAGCCACGGCAGTTCGAGGCGGGTGCCCCTGATGAGGTCGGCAGCCATCGAGGCAATGCCGTCATCGCCGAAACTCGCGGAAAGCCGGGCTGCCCGCTCGCCTTCGTCGGCGTCCAGCGGCACGCCCTGCGCCCGGCCTATGGCGGCAACCTCGGACGCGCAAATGCCGATCAGCGCTTCGGTTTCGGGACAGCGCCGGACCACGCCGTTATTGCCGCGGACGACGGCGTTGACCGAACTCACCGCCACGAGAAAGACGAACTTCTTCCACACGTCGAGCTCGATATCGGGGCTCGCGACGGCCTCGATATCGGCCGGTTCGCACGCTGCCGCCAGCGCCTCGACGCGCGCCGAGGACTGTCCGTCCCATTCCCCGAAGACCAGCCGGTTGAACGGCGTGCGCTGCTCGATGGCGCCCGGCTCCGCGATGAAGGCGTTGATGAAGGCCGTGCCGCCGATAACCCTGTCCGGGCCGAGAATTGCGCCTAGACGCTCGCGGGCGTCGATCCCGTTCTGGAGCGGCACGACCGTCGTCCCGGGGCCTACCAGCGGAGCGGCCGCTGCAGCGGCATCGTCCAGGTCCCATTGCTTGACGGCGAACAACACCGCGTCCGCCACGCCGATCTCCGCGGGCCGGTCGGTGGCGAAGGCCGGGCGGACATGCAGGTCGCGGGGACCGCCGGTCACGCGAAGGCCGCGGCTCCGGATCGCCTCCAGATGCGCCCCGCGCGCGACCAGACCGACTTCGTGGCCCGCCGCCGCCAGGCGCGCGCTGAAGACGCCGCCGACCCCGCCCGCGCCGACGACGGCGATCTTCATGCGAGCGCGGCCGCCGCCCGCTGGATGCGCCGGCAGGCCTCCTCAAGCGTCGCGTCGTCGGTTGCGTAGGAGATGCGGAAATGCGGCGACACGCCGAAGGCCGAGCCCGGAACCGTGACCACGCCCTCGGCGTCGATCAGATAGGCGCAGAACTCGTCGTCGCTGCCGATGACCTGTCCGTCCTGTGTCTTCTTGCCGATGCAGCCGGCGCAGGAGGGATAGACATAGAAGGCGCCTTCCGGCCGGTTGCAGGCGATGCCCGGAGCCTGGTTCAGCATGGAGACGACCAGGTCCCGCCGCCTCTGGAAGGCGGCGGCGCGCTCGGGAATGAAGTCCTGCGGGCCGTCAAGGGCGGTCACCGCCGCCGTCTGGCTGATCGAGGAGGGGTTGGTCGTGCTCTGGCTCTGTACCATGCCCATCGCCTTGACGAGCTCCAGCGGCCCGGCCGCATAGCCGATGCGCCAGCCGGTCATCGCATAAGCCTTGGAGACGCCGTTGACCGTGAGCGTGCGGTCCATCAGCTTCGGCTCGACCTGGGCCGGCGTCACGAACTCGAAGCCGTCATAGACGATGTGCTCATACATGTCGTCGGTCAGCACCCAGACATGCTCATGCGCCAGCAGCACGTCGGTCAGCGCCTTCATGTCGTCGCGGGTATAGGCGGCCCCCGAAGGGTTGCTCGGGCTGTTGAGCAGGACCCACTTGGTCTTCGGCGTGATCGCGGCTTCAAGTTGCGCCGGGGTCATCTTGAAACCCGCTTCAGCCCGGCATTCGACGACGACGGGCTCGCCGCCGCAGAGCAGCACCATGTCGGGATAGCTGGTCCAGTAGGGTGCGGGGATCACCACCTCGTCGCCGGGGTCCAGGCTCGCGACGAAAGCGTTGTAGAGCACATGCTTGCCGCCATTGCCGACGGTGACCTGGGCGGGTTCGTAGTCGAGGCCGTTTTCGCGCTTCAGCTTGCGCGCAATCGCGGCCTTGAGCTCCGGGCGGCCGTCGGGCGCGGTGTATTTGGTGTCGCCGGACCGGATGGCGGCCACGCCGGCGTTGGCCACGTTCTCCGGCGTGTCGAAATCCGGCTCGCCGGCCGCCAGCCCGATCACATCGTGGCCCGCGGCCTTCATCTCCATCGCCTTGGCATTGAGCGCCACGGTCGGGGAGGGGCGAATGACGGAAAGGCGTTGTGCGACGATGGCCATGGAAACGGACTCCTGTGGGCTCGGCCGGGGACTGCGCGCCGCTTCTACCCCGTTTGTGCTGTTGGCGGAACCGCTCGCCCGGACATTTCCCCGGCTTCGCGGCAGGTTTTGCCGCCGGAACGCAGTCCGGGCGAGACCTGTTTGTTCATATTTTTTGAAATAATTCTTGAAAAGGGCTTGTATCCTAGAAAACCAGTGCTAATATGGGACAATGGAAGCGGCATCTGCAGGGCCGCTTCGCGCCGGCGCGAAAAAATCCAACGGAACGGATGGGAGACGTGCGCCCTGCGCATGGGCCTCGCGCGCGCAGGCGCAATCAGGCGCGCAAACCGCGCCGGCGCCGACGCCCGCCCGCGCGCGCCCGCGATCCGCGCGGAAAAGGGTCCCTCCTGCCGGGCAGGCCGGCGGCGGGGAGAACGGAATACGATGGAGGTACCGTATGCAGGATCAGGATACGGATGCCGGCGTTTCGAACGAAGGCCGGCGCACCATGACAAAACATGACATTTCGTAACTGCCCAGGATGGTTCCCGTGGCGTTAGGGATGTCCGGGTTCCGTTCAGGCGTATTCGATGCCGTCGATGAAGCTTTCGGAGGAGCCGGTCAGGGTATCGAGGACGTCCCGTCC
>JAJECZ010000017.1 GCA_022821735.1 Alphaproteobacteria bacterium
GGTGCCTCCACCTCTCCTATATCAAGCCGCACTGGCCCTATATCGCGCCCGCCCCCTATCACGGCCTCTACGGTGCCAACTCCGTCATCGCCGCCAACCGTCACGAGGACGAACGCCGGGACCCGCATCCCGTCCACGCCGCCTTCATGGCCCACGAGGACAGCCGGAGCTTCGCCCGCGACGAGGTCCGGCGGGCCGTCATCCCCGCCTATATGGGCCTGGTCAGAGAGATCGACGACCATATGGGCCGCCTGTTCGCCTTTCTTGAAGAGCAGAGCCGGATGGAAGACACCATGATCGTCTTTACCAGCGACCATGGCGACTATCTGGGCGACCACTGGCTCGGCGAAAAAGAACTGTTCCACGAGGAAAGCGTGCGGATTCCGCTGATCCTCTACGACCCGGAGGGAAAGCCCGGCGCGGTCGTCGACGACCTGGTGGAGTCCATCGACCTCGTGCCGACCTTCGTGGAGGCGGCGGGCGGCGCGGTGCAGCCGCACCGCATGGAGGGGCATTCGCTGCTGCCCCTGCTCAGGGGCGGCGCCGCGCTCGCGCGCGACGCGGTGTTCGCCGAGACCGACTACGCCCACCGCGCCGCCCGGCTCACGCTCGGGCGCGGCGTCGACGAGTCCCGCGGCTACATGGTCCGCACCGAGCGCTGGAAATACCTGTTCTGGGAGGGGTTCCGCCCGCAACTGTTCGACCTCGCCGGGGATCCGCTGGAGCGCACCGACCTCGGCGGCGACCCCGCCCATGCTGCGACGCGCGCCGAACTCCACGAGCGGCTGTTCGCCTGGCTCCGGGCGCGGCGCACCCGCACCACGCTCTCCGACAAGGAGGTGGCGCAGCGCACCGACGGAAGCCGCAAGCGCGGCTTCATCATCGGAGTCTGGTAGCGCCCGGTAATTCTTGCCTTTATGCTGCTCCCGAACCCATGTCGGAAACGCGAACCCTCATCCTCACAGGCGCCAGCCGCGGCATCGGCCATGCGACGGCCATCAAGTTCATGGACGCTGGCTGGCGCGTCATCACTTGCTCGCGGCAGTCCTTTCCGGGCGGCATCTGCCCGTGGGGCGCGGGGCCGGAAGACCATATCGAGGTGGACCTGTCGGACCCGGAGGGACTCGCGGTCACGATAGAGGAGATGCGCAAGCGGCTGACGGACGGGCGCGTGCATGCGCTGGTCAACAATGCCGCGGTCTCGCCCAAGGCCGATGACGGCCACAGGCTCGGCGTGCGCGACACAAAGCTCAGCGCCTGGCACCATGTCATGCAGGTCAACTTCTACGCCCCGCTGATGCTCGCGCGCGGGCTCGCGGGCGAGCTGGCGGCCGGCAACGGCTCGGTGGTCAATGTCACCTCCATCGCCGGCGGGCGCGTGCACCGCTTCGCCGGGCCGGCCTACGCCACCTCGAAGGCGGCGCTGGCGGCGCTGACGCGCGAGATGGCGGCGGAGTTCGGGCCGGACGGCATCCGCGTCAACGCCATCGCGCCCGGCGAGATCGACACGCCGATGCTCTCCCCCGGCTCCGACGAGATCGTCCGCGCCATCCCCGTCGGCCGCATGGGCGAGCCCGGCGAAGTCGCCGACACGATCTATTTCCTCTGCACCGACGCCTCGCGCTACATCAACGGCGCCGAAATCCACGTAAACGGCGGCCAGCACGTGTAGGCGCGGCGCCGGGGTTAGACCAGGAGCGCGTGCTCCAGTCTCTATAGACTTGTTGACGTTGGAATTCGTTGATACAATATTCGTGGTGTACATAGGACGCTTAGTATGGGGTCGAATGGTTCGGACAATCGTCGAGTCTGGGAAACAGTCACGGCTCACTGGTTTGAAGATTTGCCGGAAAACGAACAATTGTCGTTATATTGGCGGTGGCTGGTTGCGGGGTGCGGCACAGCTACTTTTATTTTGGCGAATATGCTGCTTCAGTTCTCAGAGGTTCTGTCTACGGATGCAGCCTTAGTGTCTGGATATCTGCTTATATCAGTGGGTTTGACCGTGGGGCTTGGATTTCTGTTGGCTTGGAAGAGAAAGAAGACGGGGCCGGTTCGCTTATTCCTATCGGGAATTGCTCTGCCGTCCGTGGTGATGCTGGCAGTAAGGTCGTCCACGAGCATAGGAGTTTAGTTGTGAACGCGGCGCTGAGGAGTTTGCAACTTGGAGCGGCGGCGGCTTCGATTGTCTATTGCAGTGTAGCGGCGGCTCAAACGGCAGAGACGACGACAGCAGAAGCCTATTTGGGCTTTGAGCAGTTTTCGACGGTCATCCCCTATGATCATGTGGACTTCATTGACAAGTTGAAGTGGGCGGGGATGAAATTTTTCAATGCGCCGGCAGCTGATCGAGTGGTTTCACTTTACGATTATCGAACAGGCAAGCTTGCGGGAGCAGAGTGCTTAAGTGGCAATCTCAAGGACCAGTATGCTTTATTTGTGAATTGGCTGGTTCCTAAGGATGCAATCGTTCATACGTTAAGGGTTAAGGGTGTTGTGGACGAAGACGCGGTAGAGGTGATAGGGAACGAAGAATGGTCGAACGTTGGTGAATGGGTTAGTACTGTCGCTGTTGCCGCTTGGTTTGAGAATATAGCAAGGCAGACCAAGAACGAAGAGATAAAGGACTTGTTTATAGAGCCGGAGCCGGTGTGGCACGAATTATCATTTGCTAACGAATGCGATTTGAGGGATTCAGTCACTGAACTGAAAGGTAAAAAAATTCGATGGTATCCCGTGTTGAATGCGAAATTGCGGTCAGTGATTGAGGAAAGGGCCGGCGCAACAGGTCAAGAAATAAAGCGAGTGCCTCATGTGTTCGTTGCGAACAAGTTGGCAGAAATCGAGCCGGAGAAGCGTTACTGGGCGGAGTGTTTCCCGGGAAATGGGAAAAGCGCGGCAATGAAGAACCTTTGCGGTGTGTCTGTAAAGTAGCCGGCCGTGTCCTCTTCGATGCTCGGGCCCGGACCCGTGTGGACAATGAAATAGAAGCTGACTTGGTTAGGTTTTAGGATTGTGTCATCAGCAAACATGATCGAAGTTTTCGTTGGGAATTCCCTTGGCGGAGCTGACTGTTGGTATTTGGCTGCGAGGGTGGCCACCATCTCAATACAATCCGATCACAGAATAGCGCTATCCGAAGATCCTCCGAGAACTGCCCGCGACGTTTCGAGGCTGGCTATACGAAACTCGAGGCGTCCGCCGGCCAGTCGGTTAATTTAAATCACAAGCCCGAACCCTCGTGCCGCCGGGCCGATTGACAAGGTGCGGCGGGCTCAACAGGCTTCCGGCGGGTTCGGGAGAGCGGGGCAGGCGGGATGCTGGCGGACGGGGCCGAGTTCGACTTTATCGTGTCCGGCGCGGGTTCGGCCGGCTGCGCCGTCGCGGCGCGGCTCTCCGAGTCCGGGCGCTACAGCGTGCTGCTGCTGGAGGCGGGGCCGCGCGACACCGACCCCTGGATCCACATTCCGCTCGGCTTCCCCAAGCTGTTCACCGACGGGCGGGTCAACTGGAAGTTCGAGACGGAGCCGATCGAGGCGCTCGACGGACGCCGGCTCTTCCAGCCGCGCGGGCGCGTGCTCGGCGGCAGCAGCTCGATCAACGGCACGATCTACATGCGCGGCCAGCCGCGCGACTATGACGGCTGGCGCCAGCGCGGGCTGGAGGGCTGGGACTGGGACTCGGTTCTGCCCTTCTTTCTGAAGGCGGAGGACAATGAGCGCGGCGCGGATGCGTTCCACGGGGCCGGCGGGCCGCTCAAGGTCTCGGACGTGCCGACCGAGTGGGAGCTGCACCGCGCCATGGTGGCGGCGGCCGTCGAAGCCGGCATCCCCGCCAATCCGGACTTCAACGGGCCCGACCAGGAGGGCACCGGCTTCTACCAGTTCACCGCCTCGCGCAAGCGGCGCTGGAGCGCCGCGAAGGCGTATCTGGCTCCGGCGAAAAAGCGGCCGAACCTGCACATCGAGACCGCCGCCCAGGCGCGCCGCGTGCTGATCGAGGACGGCCGCGCGGCGGGCATCGAATACCAGACGCCGGGCGGGCCGAAGCAGGCGCGGGCGCGGCGCGAGATCGTCGTGTCCGGCGGCGCGTTCGGCTCGCCTCACCTGCTCCAGCTCTCCGGCATCGGCCCGGCGGAGCATCTCGCCGAAATGGGCATCGAGCCGGTGCGGGACCTGCCCGGCGTCGGCGCCCATCTCCGCGACCATTTCAACACCTATATCGGCTTCCGCTGCACCCGGCCGGTGACCGCGAACGACCTGGCGCTCAGCCTGCCGCGCCGCCTCGCCGCCGGCGCGCGCTACGTGCTCTTCGGCGACGGGCCGCTCACCAGCACGGGCATCTGCGCCGGCGCCTTCCTGCGCAGCGACCCGCGCCTCGAAGGCCCCGACCTCCAGATCAACATGCTGAGCTGGAGCGCGGCCAACCGCACGCCCGACACGATCGTGCCGCATCCCTTCTCCGCCTTCACGCTCAGTCCCGTGCACCTCTGCCCGGACTGCGACGGCTCGGTGCGCCTCAAGAGCCCGGACCCGCTCTCGGCCCCGGCGATCCGCTACGAGTTCCTGCGCAGCGAATACGACCGGCAGGCGATCCTCTACGGCATCCGCATGTGCCGGAAGATCGCCGGCCAGCCCGCGCTCGCGCCCTTCATGGCGGAGGAAGTGCTGCCGGGCCCGGACTGCGAGAGCGACGAGGACCTGATGGCCGACGTACGGGCGCGCGCCGTCGCCAACTACCACCCGGTCGGCACCTGCCGCATGGGCCCGGAGGCCGATTCCGCGACCGATGCGAGGCTGCGCGTGCACGGCGTCGCCGGGCTGCGCGTCGCCGACGCCTCGATCATGCCCGCCATCGTCGCCGGCAACACCAACGCCCCCGCCATCATGATCGGCGAGAAGGCGGCAGCTATGATCCTCGAAGACGCGCGGTAGCAGGAGAACGCGCCCCAGAGCCGTTCTGCTTGAAATGGGTCACATGAGTGTGTTCATTCGTGTGTATTGAACGCAACAGCGGGCCATCGTTCGACGGCTCACCGCAGAAGGCTTCAGGCTGGTGAAAATCAGGGGGTCGCACCACAAGTTTCGCAAGGGCGCGGTCACAATTGTCGTGCCGCATCCGAAGAAGGACCTGCCGCATGGCACCGCTCGCGCCATCGCCAAACAGGCCGGATGGATCTGAGGAGAAACCGCCGATGCACTTCGTCGCCGTTATCGACAAGGACCCGGACAGCGCTTTCGGCATCCGCTTCCCCGAGGTGCCCGGGTGCTTTTCGGCGGCCGACCGCCTCGACGATATCCTCCCCAACGCCATCGAGGCGCTGGCGCTCTATTTGGAGGACGGTGAAGCGGGCGAGGCGCGCGGGCTTGAGGCGGTTCGCGAGGAAGCCGCCGGGGACATTGCGGCCGGAGCGTTCCTGATGCTGGTTCCGCACGTCCCGGAGCGCCGCCGGACGGTGCGCGTCAATCTCAGCCTGGACAAGGGCCTCCTGGACACGCTGGACGAAGCCGCCCGGATGCGCGGCATGACGCGTTCGGCTTTTGTGGCGAAGGCGGCGGCCAGGGAAATACGCGACCCGGCCGGGTAGCCGGCGCCCTACCCGACGGCGATGTCCAGCCAGCCCAGCGGGGTGACGGTCGCGCGGTCGCCGGGGCGGAGGACGACGGTGGTGGTGTCGCTCTCGACGATTGCGGGCCCTTCCAGTGCCTGGCCCGGCCTGAGCGCGGCGAAATCGTAGATCGGCGCCTCCAGCCAACCGCCCATATGGACCTGCCGCCGCGCACGGGGGCCGGCATCCGCGCCCGCGTCGGGCACGCGCTCTTCCGGCAGGCCCGGCAAGCGCCCGACCGCGGCGGCGCGGGCATTCACCAGCACCACGTCGTCCTCGCGCAGCGCGTAGGTGAACAGCGCCTCGTGGCGGTCGTGGAAGCGCTCCGCGATCCGCTCCAGCAGGTCGGCGGCCTGCCAGTCGAGCCCGTCCAGTCCGACATCCACCTCGAAGATCTGCTCGCCGTAGCGCATGTCGGCGGCGCGCTGCACCGCGACCTCGCCCGAATGGCAGGCGGCAAGCCGCTCGCGGGCGGCGCTCTCCAGATCGTCATAGACGGCGCGCACGGCAGCGCCGTCCAGCGCCGCCGCGTCGCCGATATGGGTGCGG
>JAJECZ010000149.1 GCA_022821735.1 Alphaproteobacteria bacterium
GCCGCAAGCCTGCTGGCGGAACTCACGCCGCCCTTCGAGCGCTGGGTCGGCTTCGAGCCGGGGACCGAGGCCGGTCCCGCCGCAGCCGAGGCGCTGGAGGCGGTCGCGGAGACGGTGCAGGGCCATCTGGACCGCTCCGCCTTCGCGGTCGAGATGCACCAGGCGCTGCTCGACCTCGCGGTGCTCGGCACCGGCTGCCTGCTGTTCGAGGAGAGCGCGCTCGGCCGGGCCTCGGCCTTCCGCTTCACCGCCGTGCCGCTGGCGGAGACGGTGCTGGAGGAAGGCCCGGAAGGCCGGCTCGACCGGGTCTGGCGGCGCCGCGAGCTCGGCCCCGCCGCGCTCCGCGCCCGCTTCCCGCGCGCGCCGGACCTCGCGGGCGAGGGGCCGTTCGGCGTCGTCGAGCGCGTCGCGCCGGAGGCCGGCAGCGGCGGCGCCGACGCCGCCAATTCAACGAATCGCCGCGTTCTGCGCGGCGGCGGCTACCGTTACACCGCCGTGCTGGAAGGCGGCGGCGGCAAGGCGGCGCATGTGCTGGCCGAGGGCCGGTTCGCCGTCTCGCCCTTCGTCTGCTTCCGCTGGCTGAAGGCGCCGGGCGAGGTCTACGGACGTTCGCCGGTGATGAAGGCGCTGCCGGACATCAAGACCGCCGACAAGGTGGTGGAGCTCATCCTGAAGAACGCCTCGATCGCCGCGACCGGCATCTGGCAGGCCGACGATGACGGCGTGCTCGATCCGGCGGCGGTGGAGCTGGTGCCGGGCGCGGTAATGCCCAAGGCGGTCGGCTCGGCGGGGCTGACGCCGCTCGCCGCGCCGGGGCGCTTCGACGTCTCGCAGCTCGTGCTGGAGGACCTGCGCAAGCGCATCCGCCACGCGCTGCTCGCCGACCGGCTGGCCGAGCCCGCGAGCCCGGCCATGACCGCGACCGAGGTGCTGGAGCGCGCGGCGGAGACGGCGAGGCTGCTCGGCGCGACCTACGGGCGGCTGGAGGCGGAGCTGCTGACGCCGCTGATCGAGCGCGCGCTTTCGATCCTCGCCCGGCGCGGCGAGGCGCCGGCCTGGAGACGCTCGACAACCCCGCGGCCGACGCCGCCGCCAGGGCGCTCCGCGAGGTGGACGGCGTGCTCCGCAATGGCGGCGTCGCCCCCGACGCGCTCGACGCCGCGAACCGGCGCATCGAGATGGAGGCGCGCTCGCGCGAGGCGGAAACCGCCATGCGCGAGGTCAACGCCACCATGCGCGCCGAGACCCGCGCCGAGGACGCCTATGTGCGCCGCTGGCGGCCGACCTTCGGCTATGCGGTGACGGCCGCCTGGGCGGCGCAGATGGCCGCCATCGCCTGGGCTGTGGTCGCCCATCCCACGGACGCGCCGGCGATCCTGGCGGCAGCGGCCTCGCTCAGCGCCATGTGGGGCGTGGCGCTCGCCGTGCTCGGCGTGGCGGTGCACGAGCGCTCGCGCGACAAGGCGCTGGCGGCAGGCCAGCCCGCCCCCGGCCTGGCGTCGCTCGCCGCCGCGCTGCTGGACCGCAGGAAGGCCGAATAGGGGGCGAAAGGGAGCCGGGGCGGGCGGGCCCTGTTGCGGCGCTGCAACACGCCGCCCGGCCCGCCCGCCCCGGCGTCCGCATCCCCGGAGCGGCGCTTCGGAGCGTTGCAGCATCGCAACAAAAATTATGAGCAATTCCAACAGATTATCCCACAACGGGGATTATGAGAAATTTCCTCATGACGACCGCGGCCGCCGGCGCTCTCGCATGCGCCGGAGTCATGGCCGCAACGCCTGCTTCGGCGGCTGACAAGGTAAGCGTCGGCATCAGCGGCTACATGGTCCAGTGGGTCGGCTTCACCTCCATCGAGGAGGGCGGCTACAGCGAGGGCAAGAAGGACGCGGACGGCAATGCGGTGATGACGCAGCGCGAAGGCGCGGCCGACATCCGCAGCAACTCCGAGGTCCACTTCAAGGGCCGGCTGGAAGCCGACAACGGGCTGACCTTCGGCGTGCGCGTCGAGCTGGAAGGCAACAACACCGGCGTCCAGGCCGACGGCGACGCGAACGGCTACAAGAGCCGCGGCGGCGTCATCGACGAGTCCTTCGCCTGGGTGTCGGGCGAGTTCGGCAGGCTGACCGTCGGCGCCGACGATTCCGTGCAGTCGTCGATGCATACCAGCGTGAAGAACGCCGGCATGGACCTCGGCGAAGTGCGCATGTTCTTCCCCGAGAACGAGGCCTACTACACGGCCAACTGGCAGGCGGACCACAAGCGCGTCATCTACATGACGCCGCGCATGCAGGGCTTCCAGTTCGGCGTGTCCTACGGCCCCGGCGCCAACGAGAACTACGGCCACCAGTCGGACGGCGACCTCGCCGACAATGACGGCGACACCTGGTCGATGGCGGCGAACACCTCGCACGACTTCGCCGGCGGGACCGTCCAGCTGTCGGTCGGGTACATCAACAAGGGCTCGGACAACGACGCCACGAACTTCGGCGCGCGGGTTTCGATGAGCGGCCTCACCGCGGGCCTGGCCTATCTGGAGGACAACGGCAGCGACCACGAGATGACGGTGGCCGGGCTCATGTACACCGACGGCCCGCTGTCGGTCAGCGGCAATTTCGGCATGAACAGCAAGGCTGGCAACGACATCAGCATCGGCATGCTCTCGGCCGGCTACACGCTGGCGCCGGGCGTCGTGCTGAAGAGCTCCCTGTTCGCCTCCGAAAGCGAAGCCACGCAGGTGGAAAAGAAGGCAGCCACAGCCGATGACCCCGCCGTGATGGCGGACTTCGAAGGCACCGGCTTCGTCATGGGCCTCGCCATCGGCTTCTGATCCGGCGCGGACATCCACGAAACGAAGGGATCAAACCAAACGGTTTGCCCGGCCGGCATGTCCGGTCCGGGTCGAAAGGAGAAGGTTCGATGAGAACCATGAAAAATCTGGCACTGGCGGCGATGGCTGCCGCTGCTCTGACACTGGCGGGATGCGGAGGCGGAGGCGGCGGAAGCGCCCAGGCCCCTGGTCCGACGCCGACGCCGTATCAAACGGCGCTTACCGCAATCCAGTCGGCCGAGACAGCGGCGGATGCCCAGGCGGCTTACGATGAGGTGAAGGACGACGTCACGGCCGCGGAAGGCGATGAGCTTCAGGACGCGGTGGATGCCCGCGTCGAGACGCTTGCCGCGGCGGACCGGGAAATGGAACAGAAGGCGGCGCTGATGACGGCCGCCGGCATGGTCGATACGTCCGGTCTATCGACCGCGGAGGCCGTGGCCGCCGCGAACCTCGCCATCGCCGGCCTCCAGGAGGCGCTGGATGCGGCGGAGGATGTCAGCGACGCCGACAAGGCGATGTACCAGTCGCAGCTGGACGCCGCCCGGATGGCCGTGCAGACGGCGCAGGCCGCTCTCGACACCGAGGACCGCAGGACCGTCCAGGACATGGCGCTGTCGGATGCCTCCACGGCGCTCGGGACGGCGCTGGACGCGCTTTCCAGCCCGCCCACGCAGGCGGAGATCGACGCCGCCCAGGCCGCCCTCGACAACCTGAATACGGCGATCGAGGCAGCCGAAGACCTGGACGGCGCCGAAAAGCTGGCGGCAAATCGGGCGGCCTCCAATGCCGAGGGGCGCATCACCGGTGCGAAAGCTGCCCTCATGGCCGCGAACGAGGCTGCGGAACAAGAGCGCCTCAGGCTCGCGGAAGAAGCGGCCAGGATGGCCGCGGCCCAGGGCAAGGCGCTGCTTGGCGCGCTGGGAGGCACTCCGCTCGACAACAACGAAGTGCCAGTCACCCTGTCAGCCGCAGGTCTGGCGGTGACGCCAAGCACTGTTCGCATTCCGGGAGCTACAGCCGAGACGTTGGAAGCCGGCGACTCCGCCGGGTCGTTGGGTATATGGGCGGGCACCGAATACGCCCACACGAATTCCGATGGCACGGTAGCCTTCTCCGCCATTGTCTACACCAATCAAGATGCGCCGAAGACAATGCCGTTTGCGGAGAAATACGGCGACCGTACAGGCATAAGGTACGAGGCAGATGAACTTACTCTGACCTTCGGCCCCGCTACGGGGGCAAGCGCCAATGATCCGGGCCCGGATCCGAATATCGACGCAGACAGCTTCCCCACATCCGGCCCGACAACCTTTGACGGCGCGCAGGACTTCCGGGGAACCTATGACGGCGCCGCCGGGTCGTATGAGTGCCAAGCCAACTGCACGGCTACCTACACGACCGGAGGCATCGATCTCGGCGCCGGCTGGTCCTTCGTCCACGATTCCGGCGCGATGACTTCGACTGCGGATGCCGACTACACCTACTTCGGCTGGTGGCTGCGCAGCGATGGAGATGGCATGCCGACCCTGGCCAGCGCCTTCCACAACCGGCGGGGTGCCGACCTTAGGGCCGACCCCGGCGGAAGCATCCAAGGGGCGGCGACTTACGCCGGGAAGGCCGCGGGCCAATACGCCCTGAGCAACCTGCTCGACGGCACGGGCGAGGCCGGCCATTTCACGGCGGATGCGACGCTGAATGCCAGGTTCGGTACCGACGCCGATCTCAATCCCGGCGTGACGGGAACCATCGACAATTTCATGGCCGATGGCGAAAGCAAGCCCTGGAGTGTCGCGCTGCGACGCGGCGCTTTCGGAGGCAATGGCGCAATCGATGCGCCTGCCGGCGGCGGCACGGTGTGGTCGATCAACGGGACCGCCGCACCCCGATCCGGCACTTGGAACGGCCAGATGTATAAGGCGACGGCGGACCCGGCGAACACCACCCCGGAGGTGGTAACCGGCGCGTTCGCGTCCGAGTTCCAGGGCGTCGGCCGCATGGTCGGGGCCTTCGGCGCGACGAAGCAGTAGCCGAAACATCGGCAGGGCTTGATTGCCCTTTCTTCACGACTTCCCCCGGCCGTTTCCCAAACGGCCGGGGGCTTTTCTTCTTCCGCATCGCCGCCGGTTTCCATGCGCGTGCTTGTTCTCATCATCATCGCCGGGCTGCTCGTAATCGTTGTAGCGACCGTCGCCTACGGCCAGGACAGGACCGGGGCGCTGTTCCAGACGGGCATGGAGGCGCTGACCGCCGCCCATGCCACAACAGACCGGAAGGACCGGGACGAGAAGCTCGACGAGGCCATCGCCGCCTTCCGCGCGATCCTGGTGGACCGCCCGGAGCTTGTGCGCGTGCGCCTCGAACTCGCCCGCGCCTTCTTCATGAAGGAGGAGGACACGCTGGCAAGGCGGCATTTCGAGCAGGTGCTGGCCGGGGACGTGCCACCGGCCGTCGCCGCCAACATCCGGCGCTTCCTCAGCATCATGCGCGCCCGGCGGCGCTGGCAGGCGCAGTTCGGCGCGGCCATAGCCCCGGACAGCAATCTCAACGCCGCCTCGGGCGCGCGCACGATCTTTCTCGACACGCCCTTCGGACGCCTGCCCTTCACCCGCCAGGGCGACATCGCGCCCAGGTCCGGCCTCGGCGTCTCGCTCTGGGGCGGGGGCGAATACCAGTATCCGCTTTCACAGAATCTCCGCCTGCGCTCCGGCGCGAACGCCAGCATCCGCGACTACAAGGGCGGGACCTTCGACCGCCATTCCCTCTCGGCCCATCTGGGCCCGCGCCGGCTCATCGACGCGAGGACGGAAGCCAGCCTGCTGGCGACCGTGGACCGGCAGTGGACGGCGGGCGCGCCCGAGACCGACCGCTTCGGCCTGCGGCTGGAGGCGGAGCGCCTTCTGACGCCGCGCCTCTCCATGTTCGCCCGCGCGAGCGCCGCCCGGCGCAACTGCCGCGACTGCGACTGGCTCGACGGCCCGGTCGGCGATGCGATGCTCGGCGCAAGCTGGGCCGCGCTGCCGGTCCTGCGCGTCGGCGGCAATACCGGCTGGAGCTGGAGCCGCGCCAACCTGGAGCACTGGCGCAGCAGCGGCCCGCAAGCGAGCCTCGGCGCGACGCTCGCCCTGCCCGCCGGCTTCACCCTCGGGCTGCGCGCCGCCCTGCAGCGCACCGGATACCAGGGCCAGGGCTTCGCCCACAACACCATCGACCGCAAGCCGCGCGAGGACGAGACGCAGACCCTCTCCCTCTCCGTCCACAACCGCGCCGTCACCCTGGCCGGCTTCAGCCCCCGCCTCAGCCTCGTCCGCGAGGAGCGCGACACCAACGCCCAGGCCCTCGACTACAAGCGCAACCGCGCGGAGCTCTCCTTCGTGCGCCAGTTCTGAGGAGCCGGTGGCCGGCTCCGCGGGGCTCCGCCGCCGCTTCCGCTGCCGCGAAAGCGGCCCCCCACCCAACCTCCCCCGCACGCGGGGGAGGGGAAGGCGGCGGGCGGCAGCGGGCAGGCGGCGGGCAAGCGGCGGACGGGCGACCGGCTCCCATGAAAACTCCTCTCCCGCCTGCGCCCCCTTTCTTTCTCCCCTCCCATGAAGGCCCCTCTCCCGCTGGGCGGCCCCCTTTTCTCCCCTTCCCATGAAAACCCCTCTCCCGCTGGGCGGGAGAGGCTGGGTGAGGGTCCCTCGGCGTGACGGGACGTTGCCGGGCTCCGCCCGCCGCTTCCGCTGGCGCGAAAGCGGCTCCCCACCCGTCCTCCCCCGCAAGCGGGGGAGGGGAATAGAAGGCGGCGGGCGGCGGCGGCCAGCGCGGCAGCGAACGCGCTCCCATGAAGGCCCCTCTCCCGCTCGGCGGGAGAGGCTGGGTGAGGGTCCCTCGGCGTGACGGGACGTTGCCGGGCTCCGCCCGCCGCTTCCGCTGGCGCGAAAGCGGCCCCCCACCCGTCCTCCCCCGCAAGCGGGAGAGGGGAAGAGAACGCGGCGGGCGGCAGCGGGCAGGCGGCAGCGAACGCGCTCCCACGAAAACCCCTCTCCCGCTGGGCGGGAGAGGCTGGGTGAGGGTCCCTCGGCGTGACGGACGTCTCCGCGGGGCTCCGCCGCCGCTTCCGCTACCGCGAAAGCGGCCCCCCACCCGTCCTCCCCCGCAAGCGGGGGAGGGGAATAGAAGGCGGCGGGACGAGAGAGCAGCGGGCGGCGGACGCGGGGCTACAGCAGCTTGACCAGCGCGACGATCAATCCGCCCTGGGCGATCATCGCGCCGAACATCCATTTCAGAAGATCGGCCTTGACCGCCTCGATGTCGGCCTTGAGCCCGCCCTCGACCCTCGCGATGTCGGCCTTGAGCCCGGCCTCGACATTTGCAAGGTCGGCCTTGAGGCTGCCCTCGACTCTCGCGATGTCGGCCTTGAGGTCGGCCTCGACCCTCGCGATGTCGGCCTTGAGCCCGGCCTCGACCCTCGCGATGTCGGCCTCGACCCTCGCGATGTCGGCCTTCAGGCCGGCCTCGACTTTTGCAAGGTCGGCCCCGGTCGCCAGCCGCAGGGCCTCGATGTCGGCCTTGAGCCGGGCCTCGACCTCCGCGAGGTCGGTCTTGGTGGCCAGATTGTCGTTGAGCAGGGCGACATGCTCTTCGGCCAGGGTCTCGGCCTGCTTCTCGGTGAAGCCGCTGTCCGTCAGGCGCTTGACGAAGCGGTGGGTGTCGAAGGCGATGGCCCCGGTCATGGTCCGGAGCATAGGAACCCCGGCGGCCCGGGGCAAGGCCGGCCGCCGCGCCGAACGCGGCGAACTGCAACGATGGCGGCGTCGGCGCCGCCGCGCCGAACGCGGCGAACCTTGCGAATGGCGGCGTCGGCGCCGCCGCGCCGAGG
>JAJECZ010000049.1 GCA_022821735.1 Alphaproteobacteria bacterium
GCGCAATAATATGAGCGGAAACGAAACGATCCGGCGCGTGGCGTCGTGGGCGGCTGCAGCGCCCGGACGAAACTGGCCGCCCGAGGTTCTTGAAGCCGCCAGGGCCTGCCTGCTGGACACGCTGGGCGTGACGCTCGGCGCCCTGGGCGAGCCGGCGGGCCGGGCCGTGCGCCGCGTCGTCGAGAGCTGGCAGGCGGCGGGCAAGGCGCGCATCGCGCTCGGCGGCACGACCTGTGCGGCCGGCGCCGCCCTGGTGAACGGCACCTACGCCCACTGCCTCGACTATGACGACACCCATGTCGGCGCGACCGCGCATCTGTCCGCGCCTGTCTGGTCGGCGGCGCTGGCCGTAGGGCAGCATACCGGGGCCGAGGGCCGGGAGTTGATGGCCGCGTTCATCGCCGGCTTCGAGTCGGGTGCGCGCCTCGGCAACGGCATCGGTGGGGTCGCCAATCTTCGCGGCTGGCATTCCACGGGAATCTTCGGCGCGCTCGGCGCGGCGGTTGCGGCGGCCGTGCTCCTGAAGCTCGACGAGGACGGCATCGCGCGCGCGCTTGGCGCCGCCGCCACGCAGGCCGGCGGCCTGACGGGCTCGTTCGGCACCCACGCAAAGCCCTTCCATGCCGGCAAGGCCGCGATGAACGGCGTGCTCGCCGCCGAACTGGCGGCTGCCGGTTTCGAGGCGTCCACGACCCTGCTGGAAGCCGGGGACGGCCTCGCCAGCGCGCTTGTGCAGGATGGCGCGGCGGGCATCGGCGCGGTCGATTTCGACGACGGCTGGGAGCTGCTGCGCAATACGGTCAAGCCCTATGCCGCCTGCCTGCTGACCCATCCGGTCATCGACGCCGCGCGGGCGCTCGCGCCGGAAGCGGCGGGCCGCCAGGCGCAGCGCATCGAGGTGCGCGTCAATCCCGCTGCCATCCGGCTTGCCGGCAAGGCGGATCCGCAAACCCCGCTGGAGGGCAAATTCAGCCTCGCCTTCTGCACGGCGCTCGGCCTTGCCGGCCGCCCGGCGGTGGAAGGGGACTTCACCGCCGGGACGCTGGCCGATTCCGGGTTGCGGGCCATGCTCGCCAGGGTCGAGCCGGTCGCCGAGCCGGGCCGGGACACGCGCTCGGCGGCGCTGGAGGTCGAGTGGCTGGACGGCGGGAGCGACCGGCGCGAGACCGCCATGGCGCGCGGCAATCCGGGCAACCCGCTCTCCCGCGCCGATCTCGACGCCAAATTCCGCTCGCTCGCCGAGCCTGCGCTCGGCGATACGGCGGAGGCGCTTAGCGCGCTCGCCTGGGACTTCGACGCGCCCGGCCGCGCCGCCGAACTCCACAGCCTGCTCGCAGCACAGGAGGCCCGCCCGTCATGACCCTCTCGATTCGCCTTGCGCCCGAAGACAATGTGGTCGTCGCGCGCGTCGATATCCTTTCCGGAACGGAGATACCCGGCGAGGGCGTCACCGCGCTGGATGTCGTGCCGGCCGGCCACAAGATCGCGGCGCGGCCGATAGCCGTCGGCGAGCCGGTCCGCAAATACGACCAGATCATCGGGTTCGCCAGCGAGCCGGTGGAGGCGGGCGCGCATGTCCATGTCCACAACTGCGCGATGGGCGATTTCGAGCGCGACTACGCCATCGGCCGGGACATGAAGCCGGTCGATTTCGTGCCCGAAGGCAACCGGGCGAGCTTCCAAGGCTATCTGCGCGCGAACGGCAGCGTCGGCACGAGGAACTATATCGGCGTGCTGACCAGCGTGAACTGCTCGGCGACGGCGGCGCGCTTCATCGCCGAGGCGGTCGAGGAGCGGATATTGGCGGACTATCCGCATGTGGACGGCGTGGTCGCGCTGACCCACTCCACCGGCTGCGGCATGGCCGGGGCGGGCGACGGCTACGACAACCTCCAGCGCGTGCTCTGGGGCCATGCCCGCCACCCGAACTTCGCCGGCATCGTGCTGGTCGGGCTCGGCTGCGAGGTCAACCAGATCGACTTCCTGCTGGAAGCCTACGGGCTCGAGCGCGGGGCCTTTCTCCAGACCATGAACATCCAGGAGACCGGCGGGCTCCGGTCCACGGTGGAGCGGGGCCGTGACCTCATCCGCGACATGCTGCCCGAGGCGGACCGCGCAAGGCGCCGGCCCGTCGCCGCGTCCGAGCTCACCGTCGCGCTGCAATGCGGCGGCTCGGACGGCTATTCCGGCATCACCGCCAATCCGGCGCTGGGCTCGGCCGTTGACATGCTGGTGCGCCACGGCGGCACCGGCGTGCTGGCCGAGACGCCGGAAATCTACGGCGCGGAGCATCTGCTGACCCGCCGGGCCGTGGACGAGCGCACCGGGCGCAAGCTCATCGAGCGCATCCGCTGGTGGGAGGACTACACGGAGCGCAACGGCGGCGAGATGAACAACAACCCCTCTCCGGGCAACAAGGCGGGCGGCCTGACGACCATCCTGGAGAAGTCCCTCGGCGCGGCCGCCAAGGGCGGCACCACCAACCTCGCCGGCGTTTACCGCTACGGCGAGCCCATCGACCGCAAGGGCTTCGTGTTCATGGACAGCCCCGGCTACGACCCCTGCTCGATCACCGGGCAGGTGGCGTCGGGCGCGAACCTGGTCTGCTTCACCACCGGGCGCGGCTCCGTCTATGGCAACAAGCCGGTGCCCTCGATCAAGCTCGCCACCAACACCGAGATGTACCGCCGCCTCGAAGAGGACATGGACATCAACTGCGGCACGATTACCGACGGCGCGGCCAGCGTGGCGGAGGTCGGAAGCGAGATCTTCGACAAGTTCCTCGCCGTCGCCTCCGGCGAAGCCACCAAGTCCGAAGCCCAGGGCCTCGGCACGGCCGAGTTCATTCCCTGGCAGGTCGGCGCGGTGATGTGAGGGCGGCGGGGACTCGACTCGCTGCTTCGCACCGGCATCCGCTGACATCGCGCCGGCTGGCGGCCGCATTCGCGGTCGCCCTTGCATGCGCGGGCAGCGCCCCCGTGCAGGCCGGAGACGCTGAAGCGGCATTCGACGGCGCGAAGGCCTATGTGGGCGCATTTGCCGGTTTCGGTCGCATGGCCAACCGTTTCAGGGACGTTGCCGGTTTCGCCAATTGGGGCAATCCCGGCTCCCGCCTCGGCTATGACGGCAATGAGCCGCTCGGCGGCCTGCTGGTCGGCCGGAAATTCGACCTCGGCGCCACGCAGGGTCGAATCGAACTCGATGCCGCGCTCGCCGACATCTCGGCCGGCACCAGCAGGCTCGACCCCGGCTGCACGGACGAGTCGGCGAAATCCAGCCTGCGATGGGTCGTTTCCCTGCGCGCGGGGGTCGAGAAACGCCTCGGCGGCGCGACGGTCTTCGCATCCGGCGGGCCGGCGCTCGCCCGCATCGTCAACTCCGTCACCGACATCGACTATAGCGGCTCGACCTGTCTCGAACGGGATTTGCGCCTGGACGCCGACGACTCATTTCGACGCCGCTCGACCCGTCTTGGCCTGGCCGTCGGCGTCGGAGTGGAAACGCCGCTGACCAATGACTGGACCGTGCGTCTGGAGGCGACCTGGTTCGCTTTCGGACGCACCACCCACCTGGTGAACCGCTCAGGCAACAATCCCTGCGGCCCCGGAGGCCCGAGAGCGCCCTGCCCCTACGAGGTGGAGAACAGTCTGGGCCTGCTGCGCCTGGCGATCGTGCGGAGGATTTGAGGCGCAGCCGCGCGCCCCGGAGGCCATTCTCTGGTTGCGAAATTCTTGCTGCCGTCCCCTTGAACGGGGCACGATGCAGGATTGGCGGGCCCAGCCCGCACCGGAAGAACGGAGCATACGATGATGCTGAAGACCCTGCTGCCCGGCTTCTCCGCCGCCGTGGAGGCGGGGGACGGGCGGGGGCTGGCGGCCTGCTTTACCGAGGACGGCGTCTACCACGACACCTTCTACGGCGCGTTCGAGGGCCGGGAGGCCATTGCGGACATGCTGGAGAACCGGTTCTGGCGCGATGCCGACGGCTTCCGCTGGCGCTTCGAGGACATCTGCGAAGCAGGCGACATCGGCTACGCGTCCTGGCTGTTCGGCTACCGCTCCCGCCTCGAGGAGGCGGCCGGGCGCCGGGTCGTCGTCGAGGGCATGTCGCGCTTCCGCCTCCGAGGCGGGCTGATCGCGCGCTATGACGAGTTGCTCGACATCGCCGTCGCGCTCGGCCAGCTCGACTTCGCGCCCGAGCGCGTGGCCCGCATCGCCGCCCGCCACGCCCGCGCCTACCGGGATCGGGCTCATCGCACCGGACATTGGGACTGAGGGAATGTCCACGGCTGTCGAGCGGGACGGCGGGGCGGAGGCTGATTTGTTCAATATTTTTTGAAATAATTCTCGAATAGGGCTTGCATTCTGGAAAACCGGTGCCAATATGGGGCAACGGAAGCGGCATCTGCAGGGCCGCTTCGCGCAGGCGCGAAAAACATCCAACGGAACGGACGGGAGACGTGCGCCCTCCGCCTGCCTCGCGCGCGGGCAATCAGGCGCGCGAACCGCGCCGGCGCAAACGCGCGCGGGCGGGCGGGCGGGCGATACGCGCGAAACAGGGTCCCGCTTGCCGGGCAGGCCGGCGGCGGGGCGAGCGGAACGGAACGCGATGGAGGAACGGCATGCGGGATGCGGACGGACACGCGAAACCTCCTCTCCCGCTCGCGGGAGAGGGTTGGAGCGGACCATGACAAAACATGACATTTCCGGCGGCACGCATGACAAAACATGACATTTCATGACACATCGGCGGAGCGGGCCTCGCGGGCCGGCCTGCCTTAAAGCCTCCCGGTGCGCCCGAATGGAGGCGGTCCCGCTTCCGCCCGCCGCATTTGTCGGCGCCGGCCCGGCTTGCTAGAAGGGCGTCCGATTTTCCCGGCCCGAGGCCCCGATGCGAATCCAGGCGAACACCATCCGTCCCGGCAATGTCATCGAGCATGACGGCAAGCAATG
>JAJECZ010000500.1 GCA_022821735.1 Alphaproteobacteria bacterium
TTCATTCTGGGGGGCATCGTCCTCCGGCGAATCTTCGACCGGAACCAGGAAGAATTCACAAAGGCTGAGCCGCGCACCGTTCCCACGATAGCGGTGATCGAGGAGGCGCAGTCCGTTCTCAACGACCGTTCGACAGCCGCCGAGCCGTATATCTCATGGGTCAAGGAGGGCCGCAAATACGACCTGGGCGCGCTGCTGATAACCCAGCAGCCGGGCTCGATCCCGAACGAGATACTGAGCCAGGGCGACAATTGGTTCATCTTCCACCTTCTTTCCGCCGGCGACCTTGCGAGCGCAAAGCGGGCGAACGCGCATTTCAGCGACGACCTCCTCAGTTCCCTGCTGAACGAACCGATACCGGGCCAGGGTGTGTTCTGGAGTTCGGCCGGCGTCAGGCCGTACCCGGTGTCCATTCGCGCCCTGCTGTTCGAGGAACGTTACAGCCTCGTCGATCCCGACTACTCAGGGGAGCCGGTTCCGACATTCGCCGGAGAGCTGCGGGAGGCTGCCGAAACCCACGCCCGGCGGGCCAGATCGGCAAGCAGGGGAAAGACCGGGGCCAGGGACGGCGAACCGCCGGCCGACAATACGCCGGAGACCGCCGCCGACAATGGCGGCGAGGATAGACAGGATCTCGAAGTCTATTACCGGCAGCTTGCCCTGGAAGCCGTGAAGGCAAGCCGGAATATCATGGACCGACTGGCGGGCGACGGCGCCGCATGGGGTCATCTGGTCAAAGTGATCGAGGAAGCGCTGCCGGAGACGCTCGATAACCGGAACCGCAAGGCCTACGACCTTGTCCGAGCGACAATTGTGGAACTTTTCGGGTTGGAAGGAGAAGGCTGGCATACGTTCAAGCACGCCAAAACGGGCAGGACCTATGTGCAGCAAGGAGAGGGGGAGGATAGTTGAAAGCCGCTGCCGCTCCAGCGCGTCGGCCGGCGGCCCGTTCGGGACCCGCTGTCAGCCTTGCGCCGGACGCTTCGGCGTAGCGGCGCGGTGCGGTGACGGAGGGCGGCGCGCACCGATATGGAGCATGGGGATTTCGCGGTCGCTCTGCTGGATGGCAGGGTCGCCGGCGCGATCGGCGCAAGGTCGAAGGCGGTGATCCTGTCCGGACGGACGGCGGAGAAGCAAGGCCGGCGTCATCGACTCGAAGCCGACGACTATGCCCGCGTCCAACGCATTCTGGACGAGGGGGAACTGTTCGTGGATGGCAACGGTGCGATCGGGTTCATCGAGGAGGACGGGCGGCTCTGGCGCGCCATCGTGCGGACGTTCAACGACGGTTCGGAAACCTACCTCAACACGCTGCACAGGGCGAGGCCGCACGATCTCCGCGCAGCGCGGCGGCGACTGTCGAGGATCGAACGGGAAGATATGTAGGTGCCGGGCGGTGCGCCAGCTTCCGCGCTCTCCCGAAGGCATGAGGGTAGGGCGTCTGACCTCCGGCACCGCCTTTCTTATACGCGCCTTTAACGGAAGCGAAAAGACGTTTGCCGAAGCAATACCCGGCGTTTCGGCCGCCGCTCACCCCCGCTGCGCAATCGCCCAGCCTGTCTCCGCGAGCTGCCGGGCCTTGGCGCCGCGTTGGACGGCGTCGGGGGAGCTGGCGTTGCCGTCCAGGCCGCGCTTGTAGACGCCCTGGCTGATGGCGGCGAGGCGGAAGAGCGAGAAGGCGAGGTAGAAGGGCCAGTCGGGGATGCCGCCGCGGCCCGTGCGCGCGCAATAGGCGGCGACATAGTCCTCCTCGGACGGGATGCCGGTCGCGGCATGGTCCATGTCGCCGAGGAAGCCGCGCACATCGTCGCCCGAATGGTAGGGCAGGCAGTTGTAGGCGAGGTCCGAGAGCGGATTGCCAAGCGTGCCGAGCTCCCAGTCCACCACCGCCAGCACGCGCGGCTCCGCCGGGTGGAGGATCATGTTCTCCAGCCGGTAGTCGCCGTGCACGATCGTGGTTTCGTCGTCCGCCGGCATGTTCTCGCCGAGCCAGGCGGCGAGATTGTCCATCTCCGGGATCTCGTCGGTCTTGCTCATCTCGTACTGGCCGCCCCAGCGGCGCACCTGGCGGGCCATGTAGCCGCCCTCGCGCCCGTAGCCCTCCAGCCCGACGGCGCGGAAATCGACATTGTGGAGCGCGGCGAGCGCGGCGTTCATGGCGTCGTAGGTGGCGGCGCGCTCGGCGGGCGGCAGTCCGGGCAGCATGAGGTTGCGCGCCACCCGGCCCTCGACATGCTCCATGATGTAGAAGGCGCGGCCGATCACCGCCTCGTCCTCGCAGAGCGCCCAGGCGCGCGCCACCGGCACGTCCGTCTTGGCAAGCGCCGAGATCACCCGGAACTCACGGTCCACCGCGTGCGCCGAGGGCAGCAGCTTGCCGGGCGGCTTCTTGCGCATGACGTAGCGCCGGCCACCGCCGTCCTCCAGCAGGAAGGTCGGGTTCGACATGCCGCCCCGGAACTGCGAGACCCGGAGCGGCGGCGCGAAGCCCGGAACCTCGCGTTGCATGAAATCCGCAAGCCGGTCCTCGGGGAAGCGGTGCTGGTCGAGCACCGGCGCGGCCTGGGCCGTGGTGGTGACCGCGGGCTCGGCGGCGGTTTCGGCGGATGCCTGGGCAGTCATTGCAGCGTCGCTCCTTGGCGCCGTGCGAAGACTAGCCCGGATTTCCCGCCGGGGTCACGGCCGGCGTCCCGTCCGGGCGTTCGGTCCGCAGGGAGCGGGAACGCCGGGGCGGAGGCGCCCCGGAGCCCCTTGCGGCAGGACGGCCCCAGGCCCGGACCCCGGAACAGGTCCGGGGTGACGGTTGGGGCTCTGTGCACGGACCCGCGTAAACCCGAACGGATCGTGAAACAAGGGCCGCGTCGGCGCTACTCCGCCATGATCTGCGCCTTGGCCTCCTGGAGCAGTTCCTCCATGCGGTTGCGCAGGCGCCGGGCGTCGGTCTCTATGCCCTGCGCCGTGAGGTCGGCCAGCACCTTCTCCAGCACGTCGTCGTCGCCGGGGCGTTCGAAATCCGACTGGACCACGGTGCGGGCGTAGGCGCTCAGGTCCTCGCCTCCGAGCCCCCATTGCGCGCCCGCCCACTCGCCGAACAGCCGGTTGCGCCGGGCCTGCACCTTGAAGCGCAGTTCCTCGTCGTGGCTGTATTTGGTCTCGAACTGCTTTTCGCGGTCTGCGAAGGTCGCCATGCGGGTCGTCCCCTTAGCTAGCTTGGTCGGGCGGGTTGCGGGCGATATATATCCGGTCCCGCTTCGGATTTGCATAGCCTCCATGTGCACCGTCGTCCTGCTCCGCCGGCCCGGCCATGCCTGGCCCGCGATTATCGGCGCGAATCGCGACGAGGCCGTCGACCGCCCCTGGCGGCCGCCGGCGCGCCACTGGCCCGACCGGCCGGGCGTGTTCGCCGGCCTCGACGAGGAGGCGGGCGGCAGCTGGATGGGGCTGAACGAAGCCGGTGTGGTGGCCGCCATCCTCAACCGGCGCGGCTCGCTCGGCCCCGTCCGGGGCAAGCGCACGCGCGGCGCGCTGGTGCTGGAAGCGCTCGACCACAGAAGCGCCCGCCGGGCGGCGGCGGCCCTGGCGGAAGTGGACGGGCGCGCCTATCGCAGCTTCAACATGCTGGTGGCGGACCGCGAGGACGCTTTCTGGATCCGCCATGCGGGCGGGCGCGGCGTATCGGCGCATGCGGTCTCGCCGGGCCTTTCCATGCTGACCGCCTCGGACCTGAACGACCGCGCCGTGTCCGAGCGCATCGACCACTACCTGCCCCGGTTCGAGGCCGCGCGCGCTCCGGACCCGGATGCGCCGGACGGCTGGGCCGACTGGGAGGGCCTGCTCGAGTCCGAAGAGACCGCGCCCGGTATTCTCGATCCCAACGGCGCCATGCATGTGCGAACGGAATGGGGCTTCGGAACGGTGTCGCGCGCCCTGCTCGCCCTGCCGGCGGACGCGAATGCCGCGCCGGTCTGGCGTTTCGCGCGCTCCTGGCCCGAAACGGGCGGCTACGCAGAGCTTCATTGAGAAGACGGGCCGGGCTTGCTATATCGGATTCGGCGACCCGCAGGCCCGGCGCTTTGCCGGTCTTCCGTCGGGCGGCACTCGGTGGACATCCATGGCAAGACGCAAACGCATCTACGAGGGCAAGGCCAAGGTTCTCTACGAAGGCCCCGAGCCCGGAACGCTCGTCCAGTATTTCAAGGATGACGCAACCGCCTTCAACAACCGCAAGAAAGCCACGATCTCCGGCAAGGGGGTGCTGAACAACCGCATTTCCGAATACCTCATGGTCCGGCTCCAGGAGATGGGCATCCCGACCCATTTCGTGCGCCGGCTGAACATGCGCGAGCAGCTGATCCGCGAGGTCGAGATCATTCCGGTCGAGGTGGTCGTGCGGAACATCGCCGCCGGATCGCTGGCGTCGCGCTTCAAGATCGAGGAAGGCACGCCGCTGCCCCGGTCCATCGTCGAGTATTATTTCAAGAACGACGAGCTCGACGACCCGATGGTGACGGAAGAGCACATCACCGCCTTCGGCTGGGCCTCGCCGCAGGACCTCGACGACATCTTCAACTTGGCGCTCAGGGTGAACGACTATCTGAGCGGGCTGTTCCTCGGGGCGGGCCTCCGTCTGGTCGATTTCAAGGTGGAATTCGGGCGCCTCTACACCCAGGAGGACGTGCGGATCGTTCTGGCCGACGAGATCAGCCCGGACAGCTGCCGGCTCTGGGACCTGCAGACGAACAAGGTGCTCGACAAGGACCGGTTCCGCCGCGACATGGGCGACGTGGCCGAGGCCTATCGCGAGGTGGCGCGGCGCCTGGGCATCCTGCAGGAAAACAATGTAGAGCCCCTGCCGAAGGCGAGCGCGTGAAGGCGCGGGTGCTGGTCATGCCCCGCGCCGGCGTGCTGGACCCGCAGGGCAAGGCGGTCGCTCAGGCTCTGGCGGGGCTGGGCTTCGAAGGCGTGGAGGCGGCCCGCCAGGGCAAGGTGCTTGAGCTGGAGCTTGCGGAGACCGACCCGGCCGCCGCCGAGGCTGCCCTGACTTCCATGTGCGAACGCCTGCTCGCCAACCCGGTCGTCGAGGACTACACGATCGAGATCGCATGAAGGCGGTCGTCATCGTCTTTCCGGGGTCCAACTGCGACCGCGACGCCCGGGTCGCGCTCGAAGCGGCGACCGGCCGCTCCGTGGAGATGGTGTGGCACGGCGACCCGGACCTGCCGCCGGCCGATCTGGTCGTGCTGCCGGGCGGCTTCTCCTACGGCGACTATCTCCGGCCGGGGGCCATGGCCTCGCGCTCGCCGGTCATGCAGGCCGTCATCCGGGCCGCGGAGAGAGGCGTGCGGGTGCTGGGTATCTGCAACGGCTTCCAGGTGCTGACCGAATGCGGACTGCTGCCGGGCGCGCTGCTGCGCAATGCGGGGCTGCGGTTCGTCTGCCGGCCGGTGCGGCTGCGCGTCGAGACCGCCGACAGCCCGTTCACGAGCGGCTACCGGCCGGGCGACGCGCTGCAAATGCCGGTCGCGCATCATGACGGCAATTATTTCGCCGACGCCGCTACGCTCGACCGGTTGGCGGGCGAGGACCGCATCGCCTTCCGTTATCTGGACAACCCGAACGGCTCCGCAGGAGACATCGCGGGAATCCTGAACGAAGGCCGCAATGTGCTCGGCCTGATGCCGCATCCCGAGCGCGCCGCCGATGCGCTGCTCGGCGGCACGGACGGCCGGGCGATGTTCGACGCGCTCGCTGCATGAACGCGCCCGGCGACGACCATGGCGGCCTCGCGCCGGACGAATATGCGCGCGTGCTGGAAATCCTCGGCCGGGCGCCCAATCCGGTCGAGCTCGGCATCTTCGCCGCCATGTGGAGCGAGCATTGCTCCTACAAATCCTCGAAGAAGTGGCTGAGGACGCTGCCGACCGACGGTCCCCGGGTGCTCCAGGGACCGGGCGAAAACGCCGGCGCCGTGGACTTAGGCGGCGGACTGGCAGCCGTTTTCAAGATGGAGAGCCACAACCACCCCTCGTTCATCGAGCCCTACCAGGGCGCGGCGACGGGCGTGGGCGGCATATTGCGCGACGTGTTCACCATGGGCGCGCGGCCCGTCGCGATCCTGAACGCGCTGCGCTTCGGCGCGCCCGACCACGAGGCGACGCGGCGGCTCGCCGCCGGGGTGGTCGCGGGCATCGGCGGCTACGGGAACTGCGTCGGCGTGCCCACCGTCGGCGGCGAATGCTCCTTCCACCCCGCCTATAACGGCAACATCCTCGTCAACGCCATGACGGTCGGCATCGCGCCGGCGGACCGCCTGTTCCGCTCGGCAGCAGCCGGCGTCGGCAATGCCGTCGTCTATGTCGGCTCGCGGACCGGGCGCGACGGCATCCACGGCGCCACCATGGCGTCTGCAACCTTCGACGACGAGGCCGAGCAGCAGCGCCCGACCGTGCAGGTGGGAGACCCGTTCACCGGCAAGCTGCTGATCGAAGCCTGCCTCGAGCTCATGGCGACCGACGCCATCGTGGCGATCCAGGACATGGGGGCGGCCGGCCTGACCTCCTCGGCCTTCGAGATGGCGTCCAAGGGCGGCCTCGGCCTGGAACTCGACCTCGACCGCGTGCCCCAGCGGGAGGAGGGCATGTCGGCCTATGAGATCATGCTCTCGGAGAGCCAGGAGCGCATGCTCATGGTGCTCCGCCCCGGCGGCGAGGA
>JAJECZ010000108.1 GCA_022821735.1 Alphaproteobacteria bacterium
CGGGCCCGCTCATGTAGCATGGCCGGAAAAGGGAGGCACGGGGACAGATGAGGACCATCGTGACGGGCGCGGCGCGCGGCATCGGGCGGGCGGTCTGCCTGAGGCTCGCGCAAGATGCGAGGCGCAGCAACCGGCCGGCGCATATCGCCGCGGTGGACCGGGCGCATGAGGACGAGCTCGACGCGCTGCTCGCCGAACTCCGCGAGGAAGGCGTCGAGGCCACGCCCTTCATGGGCGATCTCGGCGACCCGGACGAGCCTGAGCGGATCGTGGCCGAGGCTGCCGACGCGATGGGCGGCATCGATGCGCTCGTCTCCAATGCCGGAATCGCCGCGCCGGCCCCGCTGACAAGGCTCGGGCTCGACGAGTGGGACCTCACCATGAACGTCAATACCCGCGCGACCTGGCTGCTCGGCAAGGCGGCGCACGCACACCTGAAGGAGAGTCGGGGCGCTATCGCCGTGACGGCCTCCATGTCGGGCATGAACCCGCACAGCTGGATGGGCGCCTATTCGGCGAGCAAAGCCGGCGTCATCATCCTCGCCAAGCAGATGGCCCAGGAATGGGCGGCGGACGGCATCCGCGTCAACTGCGTCTCGCCCGGCCTCGTGCGCACCATGATGACCGAGGCGATGTACGAGGACCCCGAGATCAAGGCGGCGCGCGAAGAGCTGGTGCCGATGGGCCGGGTCGCCGGCCCGGACGATATCGCCGACATCATCGCCTTCCTGCTCGGCCCCGACTCCCGCTATGTCACCGGGCAGGTCATCCTGACCGACGGCGGGCTCGCGGAGTCGCTCTTCAACCACATCCCGGGCCGGCCGCGCTCCTGACCGTGGCGGAAGGAACCGGCACATGAAGATCACCGCGCTCGAAACGGTCAGGCTGGACGAATTCCCCAACGTGCTGTGGGTGCGGGTGCAGACGGACGAGGGGCTGGTGGGCCTCGGCGAGACATTCTTCGGCGCCCGGGCGGTCGAGGCCTATCTGCACGAGTCGGCGGCGATGGTGGTGCTCGGGCGCGATCCGCTCGCCATCGAGCGCATCGGCCGGGACCTCACCCCCTATATCGGCTTCGCGGGCACCGGGGCCGAGGCCCGCGGCCGCTCCGCGGTGGACATCGCGCTCTGGGACCTCTTCGGCAAGGCGACGGGACAGCCGGTCTACCAACTGATGGGCGGCCTCAGCCGGGAGCGCATCCGCACCTACAACACCTGCGCGGGCTACCGCTATGTGCGCAGCCGCCCCGACTGGGGCACGGACGACTGGGGGCTGGAGGGCGCGTCCGAAGGCCCGTACGAGGACCTCGACGCCTTCCTCCACCGCGCCGACGAGCTGGCGCTGAGCCTGCTGGAGCAGGGCATCACCGGCATGAAGATCTGGCCGTTCGACCATGCGGCGGTGGAATCCGACGGCTACTACATCTCCAACAGCGACCTCGACCGGGCGCTGGAACCGTTCCGCAAGATACGCGGCGCGGTGGGCGACGGCATGGACATCATGGTGGAGCTGCATTCGCTCTGGCGCCATCCGGCGGCGGTGAAGATCGCGGCCGCCATCGAGCCCTTCGATCCCTTCTGGTACGAGGACCCGATCCGCATGGACAGCCTCGCGGCGCTCAAGGACTACGCGGCCAAGACCCGCGTGCCGGTCTGCGTCAGCGAGACTCTCGGCGGCAAGTGGGAGTTCCGCGACCTGCTGGAGACCGGGGCCTGCGGCATCGCCATGCCCGACATCTCCTGGTGCGGCGGGCTGACCGAGGCCCGCAAGATCGCCGCGCTGGCGGACGCATACCACCGGCCGGTGGCCCCCCACGACTGCTCGGGGCCGGTGGCGTTCATGGCCTGCGTTCACCTGTCGCTGAGCGTGCCCAACGCGCTCATTCAGGAATCCGTGCGCGCCTTCTACGACGGCTGGTACCGGGAGCTGGTGACGAACGTCCCGGTCATCGAGAACGGTTGGGTCCTGCCCCCCGAGGGCCCGGGCCTCGGCACCGACCTGCTCCCCGGCCTCGACCGGCGCAAGGACGCGCATGTGACGGTGAGCCGGGGATAGGGCGGAATCCCCCTGGACCGGGCCGCACCGCACACCGGCCTCACAGCCGTCATCCCGGTGGAAATACGCAATTTGTTCGACATTCTCGAAATAATTCCCCGATTGAGGCTTGCATTCCAGGAAAGTGTGCTAGAATGGACCTAAGGGAAGCGGCGTCCGCGGCGCCGCTTCTTTCCGTTTCGCGCCGGCGCGAAAAAAACCCCGATGGAACCGACGGGAGACGTGCGTCCTGCGCCCGGCTCGCGTGCGCGGGCAATCAGGCGCGCGAACCGCGCCGGCGCCAACGGGCGCCCGCGCGCAGGCGATACGCGCGATACAGGGTCCGCGCTCCCGGCCCAGCGGCCGGGAACCGGAAGGCAGTGAAACCAGGCGGAGGAAAGGCCGCCGCAAGGAGGAGCGCATGACAAAACATGACACTCCATGACACTCCGGCGGGGCGCGCCGGGATAGTGCGGGCCGGACAGGACGCCTATAGTCCGGCGGCGATTCTTCCCGACTGGAGCGAGAGGCCCATGGAACCCGTCTTCCGCGACGACGCCTATGCGAGGGCCTGCGACGCCGTGGTGACGGCGGTGACCTCGGCCGGCGTCGCGCTCGACCGCACGGTGTTCTACCCGACCGGCGGCGGCCAGCCCGGCGACACCGGCCGGCTGGTGGATGAAAGCGGCGCGGTCGTCGCCGTGCTGCCGGCCGTGAAAGGGGAAGGAAACACGGTCCTTCACCCCCTCCCGGAGGGCACGGCGCCGCCCGCTGTCGGGGCGAGGGTGCGGGCGGAGATCGACTGGGAGCGGCGCTACCGGCACATGCGGATGCACACCTGCCTGCACCTGCTCTCGGCCGTGGTAACGGGGGGCGTCACCGGCGGCGCGGTCGGCGAGCTGAAGAGCCGGCTCGATTTCGACCTGCCGGACACGGCCCTCGACAAGGAGGCGCTCGACGCGGCCCTGAACGCGCTCATCGAAGCCGACCATCCCGTCGTCCCGCGCTGGATCGACGAGGCCGAACTCGACGCCAACCCCGAACTGGTGCGCACCATGTCGGTGCAGCCGCCGCGCGGAGCGGGCCGGGTGCGCGTGCTGGAGATCGGCGCCGGCGTGGACCTCCAGCCCTGCGGCGGCACCCATGTCGCGCGCACCGGGGAGATCGGACGCGTGCGCGTCGGCAAGATCGAGAACAAGGGCCGGCGCAACCGGCGCATCAATGTCCATCTGGAGGAGGCAGGCGCATGAGCGCGCTGATCTCCACGAAGGAGTTGGCCCGGCGGCTGGGCGAAGTCGTGCTGCTGGACGGCAGCCATCATCTGCCGACCGCCGGGCGTGACGCGGGCGCGGAGTTCCTGGAGGCGCACATTCCGGGCGCGCGCTTCTTCGACATAGACGGCGTGGCCGACAAGGCGAGCGACCTGCCGCACATGCTGCCCGGCGAGAAGGAATTCGCGCTCGCCATGGGCGCGATGGGCATAAGGCGCGACGATCATGTCGTGGTCTATGACACGATCGGCACGACCGGCGCGGCGCGGGTCTGGTGGACCTTCCGGGCGTTCGGCCACGAGCGGGTGCGGGTGCTGGACGGCGGCCTGCCGAAATGGCTTGCCGAGGGCCGTCCGGTCGAGGCGGGCTATGCGGCCGAGGCGCGGCCGGCGCTGGTGCGCGCGCGGGAGGACATGCTGGCCAACATCGCAAGCCGCGCCGAGCAGGTGCTGGACGCGCGCAGCGCCGGGCGTTTCGCCGGCACGGAGCCCGAGCCGAGGGCGGGTATGCGCAGCGGGCATATCCCCGGCAGCCTCAACCTGCCCTACACGGAGATTCTGGACCCGGCGAGCCGCACCTTCCGGGACAGGGCGGTGCTCCGGGCGGCGTTCGAGGCGGCGGGGCTCGACCTCGACAGGCCGGTGGCGACGACTTGCGGGTCCGGGATCACCGCCGCCGTGCTGGCGCTCGGGCTGTATGAGCTGGGACGAACCGATGCGGCCGTCTATGACGGCTCGTGGAGCGAATGGGGATCGCGAGAGGACACGCCGGTAGAGACATGAAAAACGGAAAGCGGCCGGACACGGTCCTGACGCATGCGGGCCGCCATCCGCATGACTTTTTCGGCGTGGTCAACACGCCGGTCTTCCACGCCTCGACGATCCTCTCCCGCACGGTCGCCGAGCGGCTCGCGCCGAAGGGCCCGCGCGACCCGGCCTACGGGCGGCGCGGCACGCCCACCATGTTCACCCTGGAGGACACGGTGGCGGAGATCGAGGGCGCGGCGGGCGCGGTCATCTGCCCCTCCGGCATGGCAGCGGTCGCGCTCGGCTATTCCTCCATGCTCTCGGCCGGCGACCATGTGCTGGTGGCGGACTGCGTCTATGCCCCGGCGCGGCGCTACGCCACCGAGGCCCTGCCGCGCCACGGCATCGGGGCCACCTTCTTCGACCCCGCCATCGGCGCCGGCATCGAGGAGCTGATGCGCCCGGAGACCAAGCTGGTCTATCTGGAGGCGCCGGGCTCGCAGACCTTCGAGATGCAGGACGTGCCGGCGATCGCCGAGGTCGCCCATGCCCGCGGCGCGCGCGTCGCGATCGACAATACCTGGGCGACGCCGCTCTTCTTCAAGCCGTTCGACCACGGCGCGGACCTCTCCATCCACGCCGCCACCAAATATATCGTCGGCCACTCGGACGCGATGCTGGGGGTCGTC
>JAJECZ010000405.1 GCA_022821735.1 Alphaproteobacteria bacterium
GAATCGAGGTCACCGATCCAACGAAGAATTTTGCCGTCGAGAAATACCGACAAGCGAATTTTCATGCGCATGATGCATAGAACTTTACTGGGATATAATTGGACTATATCCGGAATATTACTGATATTCCAAGAAAAAACTAATAGGAAACCAAAGTTATTTTTATGCAGTTGAGCTGTGTTTACGCGTTTAATTTCAATTTTCCTCAAAACGGATTTTTCCGGTATTAAATTTTAATGTTCCATGGCATATATAGTTGTCAGCGATACCCTCCGAACTGCCGAAGGAGAGAACCCGGCGTGTTCGAAAAGCGCAGCGATCTGAAGAAGTTCCTTACCGTCGCGGAAACCGGCACGGTGCTCGGCGCCGCGGACCGGATAGCGATGACGCAGCCGGCCCTGTCGCGGGCCATCTCCCGGCTCGAGACATCGTTCGGCGGACAGCTGTTCGAACGGCTGCCAACCGGCGTCCGCCTCACCGAATTCGGCGCCACGGTCGCCGAGCAGGCCCGGCACATCCTGCGCGAGATCGAGACCGCCGAAGGAAGGGTCGCGTCGGCATTGTCCGGCCATTCGAGGAGCCTGCAGGTCACGGCCGGCCCGACATGGATGCAGGCAATCCTCCCGGAGGCCGTCGGCAGGTTTCACGACGCCTTTCCCGACATCGAATTGAGACTCCACGCCATGACGTTCCTCGAGGGCATCCGGCTGCTGGTAAACGGCGAGAGCGACCTGCATTGCGGCCGCATCGACACCGAGCGGCACCTTCCGGCGATCCTTCGGCGCGAGAGCTTTCTCAACATGACGTCGTGCATCGTTGCCCGCTCGGACCATCCGCTGCACGCCGGCGAGGTGAGCCTGGAGAGTCTGGCCGAATGGCCCTGGATCGATTGCGAAGCTCCTGCGAGGACGCAGGATGACGAGGAGCGGTCACCGCTGGCAGAGCTGCTGGACGAGCTCTTCGACAGAACCCGGAAACGCGTGCGCACCGTCGTCCGCGCCGGGCCCGCGGGCCTGGCGCTGATGGGCACGGGCCCTTACCTGTCCAGGCTCCCGGTCACCTTCCTCGACAGGCTTCCCGGACTCTGCCTCAAGCCCCTGCCGATCGAGTTCGGCAGGGCTGCGTTTCGCGCCGGCATCGTTTCGCGCGTCTCGGCCTGGGACTTCTCCGCTTTCCGGCACTTCGCCGAGACGGTCCGCGAAGTAGCCCGCGGGCGGCGTACCCGTTTGCGGGTCGTCGCCGCTACCTAGCGCGGATCGTCAGCGGGCGGGCGACAACGGCTCTTTCAGGTAAAGCAGCCGCATTCCGGCTGCCGATACGGCGTAGCAGACCACCAGGAGTGGACCTGCGGGCAGGTCGGAGGCCGCCGATATGAAGATGCCCGCAGCGACGGCCAGACCGCCGCTCGCGAAGGCGCGCCAGTGGACATAGCCCCTGCCGGAGCGGGCTGCGAGCGCCGGAAGGATGAGGCTTGCGAACACCAGATAGACGCCGACCAGCTGCATCGACGCCGTGACGACAAGGGCGAACAGCACGAAGAAGCCCGCGCCGGCGCGCAGGCGCGGCACCAGCAGCCAGAGAACCGCGAAGAGGCCGTAGATCGGCAGGAAAGCCGCAATGTCGTGCCAGGACGCGAACAGGATCTGGCCGGACAGCACGTGGCGCAGCGCCTCGCCGCCGTGAGGGTCGTTGGCAAGCGCCAGCAGGGCCACCGAGGCGGCGACGATGAAGCTGCTGCCGATGACCGCCTCCTGCTCGTCCGGCGACTTGCGCTCGACCCAGCGGAAGAACAGCGCGATGGCTATGCCGGCCGCGAACGCCGCCCCCTGCTTCACGATCCAGACCGGTTCCTCCAGCCAGAGGTCGAGCAGGATGACGGCGAGCCCGACAACCTGGGCCGTCGCCAGGTCGATGAACACGATCCCGCGCTTGAGAACCTCGATACCCAGCGGCGCATGGGCGGCCGCGACCAGCAGCCCGACGACAAGGCCCGGCGCCAGGATATCGAGCAGGTCAGGATCGATCCCGGGCCTCCTCGAGCAGGGCCAGCGTGCTGTCGAACAAGGAGAAGAGGTCGGTCGCCTCCGGGCGGCCGCCGACCGTGAAGGGCAGATCCACCACCGGGATGCCGGTCTTCCCGGACAGCCAGTCCGAGGCGTCCTCGGGCTCGTGAGGCGCGCGGAGAATGGCCCTGGCGCCGCTGTCCCGCACCTGATCGAGAATCTCGACGAGATGCGATGCGGTCGGCGGAACGCCCGAAACCCGCTCCAGCACCGCAATCCGGTCCAGTTCCGCCCAGCGCAGCAGATAGACCCAGGCCTTGTGATAGACGATCACCTTCATGCCGCGCAGAGCCGCCGTGCGCTCCTGCCAGCCGGCCATGGCTTCGGCCCAGCGGGCCTGGAAGGACGCCAGGCGCTGCCGGTAGGCCTCCGCGCGCTCCGGGTCGATCCGCTCCAGCCGTTCCGTCAGCACCTCGGCAAGAACGGCCATGTTGCGCGGGTCGAGATGGACATGCGGATTCCCGCCCGGATGGATGTCTCCCAGGCTGCGGTCCAAGGCTTCGGGCCGCTCCAGCACCTCGACATGGTCCGCCGCCATGATGTGCCCCGGCTGGCCGGGCTGCACGATGCGCCCCGCGCCCCGCTCCAGAAGCACCGGCAGCCAGCCGACTTCGAGGTCCGCGCCGGAGCAGAGCAGTATTTTCGCGCGGCGCACCTTCGCGATCAGGCTGGGGCGGGCGCGTATGTAGTGCGCGTCCTGCCGGCCGTGGGTGGCCGAGTGGACGGTGACGTCATCGCCGCCGATTTCCTCGGCAAGCGCCGCCCATTCCGGTTCGCAGGCGAGGATCCGGACCTCTGCGTCCGCCGCCGCCGGCGACAGCAGTGCCGCCGCCAGCGCCGTTCGTTTCATCTTTATCTCCCTGGGCTCAGAAGCTGTGGGCGGCGTGCGCGCCGAGACTCATGACGTATTGCAGGATGAACTGGTTGTCGCGCACGTCGTCGAAGGACTCGCGGTTGTACTGGAAGCGGACGCGCCCGAACTCGCTGTTGGTCCAGTCCAGCATGGCGCTGATCGTCGAGATGTCGCCGTCCAGCTCCGCATCGCTCGGCGGCGAGAGGCGCGCATAACGGGCGCCGGCCCGCCACTGCGGCAGGAACTTATACACCGCCTGCGCATACCAGCCATTGGCGTCGCCGTTCAGGCGCTCGGTCTCAGAGTCCGTGTGGCAATCGTGTTCGTGCTCGTCGGCTGTGGGTGCTTCGTCACCGTGTCCTACTACCTCGCAGTGTTGCTCTTCCAGCGTGTAGGCACCCTCCTCGCTGCGGCGGAAATATTCGCCCTGGAGGATCAGCTCGCTGTCCCGAGCATTGCCCGTCGGCGCCCAGGTGTAGCGGAAATCGACGCCGAGGAGCCGCGTGTCGCCTGTGAACATGCCGTCG
>JAJECZ010000325.1 GCA_022821735.1 Alphaproteobacteria bacterium
GTTCCCCTGGTCGAGATCGCCGTTTTCATAGAGGTCGGTGGCTGGATCGGGCTGTGGCCGACGCTCGCCGTTATCGTGGCGACCGCCCTTGCAGGAACCTGGCTCATTCGGGCGCAGGGGATCGGTGTGCTGGCGCGCGCCCGGCGAACGATTGCGGAAGGCGAAGCGCCGCTGCGCGAGATGTTCGACGGCGTATGCCTGATCGTAGCCGGCGCCTTCCTGCTGACACCGGGTTTCGTCACGGATGCCGCCGGGTTCCTCCTGCTGCTGCCGCCGGTCCGGGATCTTGCCGCCGGCTGGGCCTGGCGGCGTTGGGGAGGCGAGGTCCGCGTCCGGCAGGGCGGGCCGGGCATCATCGAAGGCGAGTATCGCGACGACACCCCGGGAGGGCCCGGATGATCCTGCTGCGCCACGGCCAGACGCTATGGAACCTACATTTCGGCCAGACGCGCATCGACCCGGGCCTCCCGGACCCCGGTTTGACGGAGGAAGGACGCCGCCAGGCAAAATCTGCTGCGGAGGCGCTGGCCGGGCGCGGTATCTCGCTGCTGTTCGCGAGTCCTTATCGGCGTACGCTTGAAACCGCGGCAACGGTCGCCGAGCGGCTGGATGTTCCCGTTGTCGTGGAGCCGCTGCTGCGCGAACGGGCGGGCTTTTCGTGCGACATCGGCACCCGCGCGGGCATGCTGGCCGCGGCTTGGCCGGCGCTCGACTTCTCGGCGCTCGACGAACGCTGGTGGTGCGACCTCGGGGAAACCGACGAGCGGGTGCTGGCGCGCGCCCGCGCTTTCCGCACCGCCGTCGCCGAGCGCCCCGACCGTGACAACATCTGCGCCGTGACCCACTGGGGCGTGATCCGGGCGCTGACGGGAGAGACCGTCGAGAACGGGGCTATCCGTGAGCATGACCCCTTCGGCCCGCTTCCTCCCGTTGCCGCCGCGTGCTAGACGAACCGCCCTGACTGGAAGGCAGCGGCCAATGAACGGAAATGGCGCGGACGGGGCGGCTGAGTCGCAGCAGCGGGTGACTATCGGTGTCCAATACGTCAAGGACCTCTCCTTCGAGAGTCCGAACGCGCCGATGAGCTTCAACGAACTGGACACGCGGCCCGAGATCGGTATCGACCTCAATGTCGAGGCGCGCCCGCTGCAGGACAACCATTTCGAGGTCGTCCTGCACATGACGGCACGCGCCAGGCGCGGCGAGAATGTCCTCTTCCTGGTCGAACTCTCCTACGGCGCGGTGGCATCGGTGCCGCCTATGCCGGACGAAGTGCGCACCAGGGTGGTCGGAGCCGAAGTACCGAAACTGCTGTTTCCGTTCGCCCGCGGCATCGTCGCCAATGCCGTGCGCGACGGTGGCTTCCCGCCCTTCCTCATAGATCCCATCGATTTCGACGCGCTGTTCGAGCGCGCCGCGGCCGCGCAGGGGACCGAGCGGCAACGGGAGGCGGGCGAGCAGTCGGCGCACGGGGAGGAAAGCGGCAATTAGCGGGGATCGGGAATTCGCGCCGCCGGCGGTGGAAGAGGGGGAGGTCTGGGGCGACCTCCTGCGGTCGTTCCTGCGCGGTGCCGCCCTGTTGGGGCTGGCCGGGGTCGGCGCCGTCGGCGGGCTCTGGTACCTCTACTACCTGATGAGCACCGGCCGGATGGAGCATTTCCCGCTCGTCTGCGGGGCCATCGGCCTGGAATAGTCAGCTCCCCGGCAGGAAAGCGAGCAGCTCGGCGAGCAGTTCGTCCGGCGCTTCCTCGGGGATGAAGTGCCCGCAATCCAGCGCGCGGCCCCGCACATCGTCCGCCCGTCCGCGCCAGACATCGAGCATGTTCAGCTTCGCTCCCGTCTGCCAGCCGGGCCGCTTGGGCATATTGCCGGCCCAGAGCACCAGCACGGGGCAGGCGAGCTTGCGCCCCCGGTCGGCTTCGTCATGCTCCATGTCCAGTGCGACGGCGCGATAATCGGCGCACATGGCGCGCACCGTCTCGGGATTGGAGAAGCAACGCAGATATTCCGCATAGGCATCATTGTCGAAGGCGTCCGGAACCGCGGTCCACTGGTCGAGGAAGAAATCCAGGAACAGCTTCGGGTTGGCCGAGAACACAGTCTCCGGAAGCGGCGAAGGCTGGCGCATGAGGTTCCAGTGGAACCAGGAGAAGGCCAGCGAGGCGTCCATGTTCTCGAAGGCCTCGAGCGACGGCACCACGTCGAGGTTGGTAAAGCTCAGTACCCGGTCCGGATGATCGAGCGCCAGCCGCAGTCCGACGCGCACGCCCCTGTCATGGCCGACCAGATGGAAGCTGTCGTGGCCGAGCGCCCGCATCACGGCCACCTGGTCGTTCGCGGTGGCGCGCTTGCAATAGGCCGTGTGGTCGCCCGGAGCCGAGGGCGGCTTGTCGCTGTCGCCGTAACCGCGCAGGTCCGGGCAGACCACGGTGTACCGCTCCGCGAGGCGCGGCGCGACCTTGTGCCATTCCGCGTGGTTCTGCGGGTATCCGTGCAGCATCAGGACGGGCGGTCCTTCGCCGCCTTGCACAAGGTTGATGCCGCATCCTCCGGCGTCGACCCTCGTCCTCTCGAATCCTTCGAACATTCGCTGCCTCACTGTTTTGCCGATCAAGCGTTGGAGAAGGCGGCATTGTCAACGAAGGAACGCCTTGCCGTGCGCCCCGCCTTGTTTGACCCGGCCGCCTGCGGCCTGTATTCAAAAGGAACGGGCAGATACCGGACGGCGGACAATGGCTGAGGAAACCACCATCGAGAGGCTGTGCCGCGAAAAACATCTGCGCCTGACCGGCCAGCGCAGGGTGGTGGCCCGCGTCCTCTCGGACAGCCCCGACCACCCCGATGTCGACACCGTCTATCGCCGCGCGAGCCGGATCGATGCGAATATCTCCATCGCAACCGTCTATCGGACGCTCAAATTGTTCGAGGACGCCAATGTGCTGACCCGGCACGACTTCGGCGGCGGCCGGGCGCGCTACGAGGAAGCCGGCGACCATCACGACCACCTGATCGATATCGAGACGGGGGCCGTGAAGGAGTTTTACGACGCCGAGCTCGAGGAGATGAAGAGCCGGATCGCCGAGCGCCTCGGCTTCGACCTGGTCGATCACCGCCTGGAGCTCTATGGCCGTCGCCGGCGCGGTTAGCGCGCGGCGCCTGTTCCGGGGCGCCTGGACGCCGGACGGCTGGGCATGGGTGACGCTGGCGGTGGCGGCGCTGGCCGCCGCGCCGATCCTTTCGGTCGTATGGACCGCCGTCACGCCGACCCTCGATATCTGGCGCCACCTCGCATCGACGGTGCTGCCGGTCTATGTCTGGACGTCCTTCCTGCTGGTCGTCGGCGTGGCGTTGGGCACGGCGGGGATCGGCGTCGCGACCGCCTGGCTGGTCACGATGTGCCGGTTTCCCGGAAGCCGGGCCTTCGAGTGGCTGTTGTTGCTGCCGCTCGCCATGCCGGCCTATGTCGTCGCCTATGTCTATACTGACCTGCTGGAGTATGCGGGCGCGGTGCAGGGCTTCCTGCGCGCGCTTTTCGGCTGGACCAGCGCGCGGGACTACTGGTTCCCGGAAATCCGCTCGCTCGGCGGCGCCGTCTCCCTGTTCTCGCTGGTGCTCTACCCCTATGTCTATCTCGTCTCCAGGGCGGCCTTCATCGAGCAGAACATCTGCGTGCTGGAAGTGAGCCGCCTGCTCGGCTGCACCCCCTGGCAGACGTTCCGGCGGGTCGCGCTGCCGCTGGCGCGCCCGGCGGTGGCCATCGGCGTCATCCTCGCCCTGATGGAGACCCTGAACGATCTGGGCGCGGTCGAATTCTTCGGGCTGCGCACCTTTACGGTCGGCATCTTCGATGTCTGGATGAATATGGGCAACGCGGCGGGCGCCTCCCAGCTCGCCCTCGTGCTGCTGGTCGTCATAGCGGGGCTGATCTGGGCGGAACGCGCGGCCCGCCGGCGCCGGCGGTTCCACCACACCAGCGGGCGCTACCGGCAGCTCGACCCGCGGCGGCTTTCCGGCCGGGCGGCTGCCGCCGCCTTCCTCGCCTGCGCGCTTCCCGTGCTGCTGGGCTTCCTGCTGCCGTCGGCCGTGCTGGCCTGGTATGCGGTCACCGCCTGGGAGCCGGGCCGGCTGCCGGACTTTCTGCTGTTCGCGGAGCACAGCCTGACGCTCGCCGGCATTGCGGCGCTGGCGGCCTCGGCGTTCGGCCTGGCGCTCGCCTACGGCGCAAGGGCGGGCGCGCCGCCTCTGGCCCAGGGCGCGGCGCGCTTCGTTTCGCTCGGATACGCCGTGCCGGGCGCCGTTCTTGCGCTCGGCGTGATGATCCCGCTCGCCGGCCTCGACCGCACGATCGACGCCATTGCGCGGGCGGAGTTCGGCACCTCCACCGGACTGCTGTTCAGCGGGACGCTTTTTGCGGTATCGGCGGCGCTTACGGTGCGTTTCCTGGCGCTCGCCTACGGCACCAGCGATGCCGGCCTCTCGAAGGTGACGCCGAACATCGACAGCGCCGCCCGCACGCTCGGCCACGGCCCCTTCTCCCGCCTCAGGCGGGTGCATCTGCCGATCGTGCGCGGCAGTGTGCTCACGGGTGCGCTCCTCGTCTTCGTCGACTCGATGAAGGAGCTGCCCATGACGCTGATCCTCAGGCCCTTCAACTACGAGACGCTGGCGACCGACGTCTACCAGTTCGCCTCGGACGAGCTGCTTGAGGAATGCGCGCTCTCGGCGCTGGCCATCGTGCTGGCCGGCGTGGTGCCGGTCGTGCTGCTGACCCGCATCATCCGGCAGTCGCGCGCGGGGGAGGACCTGATTCCGCACGGGCCGGGCGAGCGATAGCGGGCGACCGCTATCCGGTTTCCCGCCTCCCTTGCCTGAGGGCGCGCCAGATGCGTTCCGGGGTTGCCGGCATCTGGACGTTGGCGGCGCCGGCCGAGGCCAGCGCGTCCGCGACGGCGTTCATTGCCGCCGGCAGGGCGGCCGTGGTGCCGCTCTCGCCGACGCCCTTGACGCCCAGCGGATTTGTGAGGCAGGGCGTCGGGCGCCGCTCCAGCGCGAAGGCCGGAATGTCGGCCGCGCGTGGCACGGCATAGTCCATGAAGGAACCGGAGAGCAGCTGGCCGGTTTCCGGGTCGTAGACGATGTGCTCCATCAGCGCCTGCCCGATGCCCTGCGCGATGCCGCCGTGAAGCTGGCCTTCCAGCAGCATCGGGTTCACCACGATGCCGGCATCGTTGACCAGGCTGTAGCGCTCCAGGGACACCTGTCCGGTGTCGGGATCGATCTCGACCTCGGCCACATGGGTGCCGTTGGGGAAGCTGTAGGTGCAGGCGTTGAAGTGGCCGGCGGCGTCGAGGCCCATGTCCATGTCCTCGTCGAGGAACGCCGGGTTGAAGCTGGCCGCCGCCACTTCCTGCAATCCGACCCGCCGGTCGGTGCCGACGACCTCGAACGCGCCCCGTTCGAAGGCGATATCGTCCTCGCTCGCCTCCAGCATCAGGGCGGCGATGCGCCGGCCCTTCTCCACGATGCGCCCGCTCGCCCGGACCATCGCCGCTCCGGCCACGGTCGTCACGCGCGAGCCGCCCGCGCCGCTGCCGCGCCCGACAAGGTCGCTGTCGCCGGTCAGCACGCGCACGGCCTCCACCGGCAGGCCAAGCTGCTCGGCCGCGATCTGCGAGAAGGTGGTCACAAAGCCCTGGCCGTTGCTGGAGGCGGTGAGCGTGACGGTCAGCAGGCCCTCCTCGTCGAAGCGCATCGTCACCCGCCCGTCCTTGTAGCCGTCGGGTTCGGTATAGGAGGCGAAACCGAAGCCGCGCAGCCGCCCGGCGGCCTCGCTTGCCCGCCGCCTCTCCGCGAAACCCGCCCGGTCGGCCAATGCGAGGGCAGCGTCCAGATTGCCGGCGAAGTCGCCGCTGTCATAGACGAGGCCGGTCGGCGTCCGCCAGGGCATCTCCTCCGGGCGGATCATGTTGCGCCGGCGCAGCTCCGCCGGGTCCATGGCGAGCCGGCGCGCGGCCTCGTCGACAAGCCGCTCGACGATATAGCCGTATTCGGGCTTGCCCGCGCCCCGGTATGCGGTGATCGGGGTCGTGTGGCTGAGGCGGCAGACCGTTTCCGCATGGACCGCCGGGATGCGGTACACATTCGCCAGCATCCGCGAGCCGCCGTCGGTCGGGATGACCGGCCCGGCGCCGGTGGCGTAGGCGCCGAGATCGGAGCGCGTCGAGGTCCGGATCGCGAGGAAACGTCCATCGGCGTCCAGCGCGAGTTCCGCCTCCGTGTCATGGTCGCGGGCGTGGTAGTCCGAGAGGAAGGCCTCGGCGCGGTCGTCGATCCATTTCAGCGGCCGTCCGAGCTGCCGGGCCGCGCAGGCGAGCAGGACCTGTTCGGCGAAGATGCCGTTCTTCATGCCGAAACCGCCCCCTACATCGGGCGTTACCACGCGCACGTCCGCGCGCGCCGCGCCGAGGGCCTTCGCCAGCGCTTCCTGCACCTGGCCCGGCCCCTGGGTCGGCGCAATGAGCGTATAGCGCCCGTCCCGCGCGTCCCACTCGGCAAGCGCGCCCCGCGTTTCCAGCGGCGCCGCGCTGACCCTGTTGTTCGCAAGGCTTATGCCGACCCGGTGCGCGGCTCCGGCGAACAGCGCCTCGACCTCTGCGGCGTCCCCCCTCTCCCACTCGAACAGCGCTTCGGCCTCCGCCAGCAGCGGGCGGTAGTCCACGGTGACCGCCTCGACCATGTCGCGCGCGGCCGCCGCCGTCTCCGCCACCGCCATCGCGACGATCTCGCCGGCGTAGCGCGCCCGCGTCCGCGCCAGCGCGGGAAAGGGCGGCGGCGCCAGAGGCGTCCCGTCGCGCCGCCGAACCGGCGAGCGGTTGTCGAGCGGCCCGGTTTCGAGACCGTCGCGCAGCAGGGCGACCGCGCCCGGCACTCCCAATGCCCCGCTGTCGTCCACACCCAGGATGTCGGCGTGGGCATGGGGCGAGCGCACGAAGCGCACCCATGCCTGGCCGGCAAGGTCGATATCGTCGATGAAGCGCCCGCGGCCGGTGAGAAGCGCCGCGTCCTCGAGGCGCGGAAGGCTCTGGCCGATCACCGCATGCGCCCGCGCAGGAAGGCCCCGGCCCGCGCGATTGCCTCGCCCGCCTCGTCCAGCACCGGCTCGAACAGGTGCCAGACATGCATCATGTCATGGGCGACATCGAGGCTGACATCGACGCCTGCCGCGCGGGCGCGTTCGGCGAGCCGGAGCGAGTCGTCCAGCAGCACCTCCGCGGTGCCGACCTGGACCAGCAGCGGCGGCAGGCCTGCAAGATCGGCATAGATCGGCGCGGCGAGCGGCGCGCGCGGGTCGGCGCCGGCGAGGTAGCGCTCCGAGAACCAGAGCAGCGCCTCGTGGTCGAGCGTCGGGTCCTCGGCTTCCTTGGCGGTCATCGACGCGCCGACGCCTTCCATATCGACCCAGGGCGAGAGGCAGAGCCCCGCCGCCGGCATCGGCTGGCCGCGATAGCGCAGCGCGACCAGCGCGGCCACGGTGAGGCCGCCGCCCGCCGAGTCGCCCCCGATGGCGAGCCGGCCGGGCTCGAAACCCTCGTCGAGGAGCCAGCAATAGGCGCCGACCGCATCGTGCACCGCCGCCGGGAAGGGATGTTCGGGCGCCAGGCGGTAGTCGAGCAGCAGCACCTTCGCTTTCGACGCAGCCGCAAGGTTGTAGGCAAGGTTGCGGTGCGAGTCGCAGGAGCCGATGACATAGCCGCCGCCATGCAGGTAGAGCACGGCCCGGTCCGGGAGGCAGCCCGGCGCGGCGACCCATTCGGCGTAGCGGCCGGCAACGGTGACCGGGCTTACTTCCGCCTCCGCCGGAGCGGGGAACCGCTCGCCCACTTCCGCGATGCGCGCGCGCATTTCGGGCACGGTCGGGTTCTCCGGCTTGCCGCGTTCCCGAAGCAGGGTTTTCAGGACCGCCAATTGCTCGGAACTCATCTGGGCGCCGCCTCCATCGTGCTGTACCGGCCCGTAACCTAGACCGTTTCCGCGCGGCGCAGAAAGGTTCTAGAGTGCGCCGTTCGAATATGAGAGGGAGACAGGCTGCCATGCCGGTTGCCATCGTAACGGGCGCGGGGACCGGCGTCGGTCAGGCCGCGTCGGAAGCCCTGCTGGGCGCGGGCTACCAGGTGGCGCTCGCCGGGCGGCGCACGGAGCCGCTCGAGGAAGTCGCGGCGCGCTGGCCGGAGAGCACGCTGGTGCAATCGACCGATGTCGGCGACGAGGCCCAGGTGAAGGCGCTGTTCGACGCGACGGTCGCCCGGTTCGGCCGTGTCGATCTCCTGTTCAACAATGCAGGCTCGGGCGCGCCTCCTGTGCCGCTGGAGGAGCTGACGCTCGCGCAGTGGCAGGCGGTGGTGGACGCCAATCTTACCGGCAGCTTCCTGTGCACGAGAGAAGCCTTCCGGGTGATGAAGGCGCAGGAACCCTCCGGCGGGCGGATCATCAACAACGGGTCGATCTCGGCCCACGTGCCGCGCCCTAACTCGGCGCCCTACACGTCGACCAAGCACGGTGTCACCGGGCTCACCCGCTCGACCATCCTCGACGGGCGCAGCTTCGGAATCACCTGCGGCCAGATCGATATCGGCAATGCAGAGACCCCGATGACGCAGCGGATGAAGAAGGGCGTGCTGCAGCCCGACGGTTCCACGAAGGTCGAGCCGGTGATGGACGTGCGCCATGTCGCCGACGCCGTGCTCTACATGGCGGGCCTGTCGCCGGACGCCAATGTGCCGTTCCTGACCGTGATGGCGAACGGCATGCCGTTCATCGGGCGAGGGTAGGGCGCGGGCCGGCCGCAGTAACGTCCGGAGCCGAACATGATAAGGCGGTGCACGGCAGAGGATTTCGAGCGCATCCTCGCGATTATCAACGACGCTGCGGAGGCCTATCGCGGCATCATTCCCGACGATCGCTGGAACGACCCCTACATGCCCGCCGGGGAGCTGGCCGACGAGATCGCGGCCGGCATCGAGTTCGACGGATACGAGGCGGAAGGCGCCGGGCTCGTCGGGGTGATGGGCATCCAGCCGGTCGAGGATGTGACTCTGATCCGCCATGCCTATGTGGCGACGGGCTGCCAGCGGTCGGGAATCGGGGCGGCGCTGCTCGAAGGACTGCTCGCGCGCCAGGACCGCCCGGTCCTGATCGGCACCTGGGCCGCCGCCGAATGGGCCATCGCCTTCTATCGCCGGCACGGCTTCGAGACGGTTCCGGCGGCGGAAAAGTCAAGGCTGCTGCGGCGCTACTGGACCGTTCCGGAACGCCAGATCGAGACCTCGGTGGTCCTCGCGGATGCCCGCTGGCGCGCCCGGCCTGCGGGCGGATCGGTCCGGGACTGAGCCGGCGTGGAGGCGCACGAGGCCGCTGCTGTCACAATTGCGGAATATGACCGCATTGCGGCGGCCTACCGCCGCGGCACCGCCGACCACGACGTAAGCCAGAACATCGAGGCCCTGCTCGGGTCGATGGAGGGCGAGCCGCCCCACACGATCCTCGACCTGGGATGCGGGCCCGGCCGGGACCTGCGCCGGTTCGCCGCGCTCGGCCACGAGGTCGTCGGCCTCGACGGCTCGGGCGCGTTCGTTGCCATGGCGCGCGCCGGGACCGGCTGCGAGGTGCTGCACCAGGACTTTCTGGCGCTCGACCTGCCGTCGGCCCGCTTCGACGGGGTGTTCGCGAATGCCGCCCTGTTCCACGTGCCGAGCAGCCAGTTGCCGCGCGTCCTCGAAGACCTCGCCGCGACCCTCAGGCCCGGCGGCGTCCTGTTCTGCTCGAACCCGCGGGGCCGTAACGAGGAGGGCTGGGCCGGCGGCCGCTACGGTTGCTTCCACGATCTCGAGACGTGGCGGGCTTATGTCGAAGCT
>JAJECZ010000071.1 GCA_022821735.1 Alphaproteobacteria bacterium
GTCCCACCAGCGTCGTGACGGCGATCTTGTCGCCGCCGATGCGCTCGACCATGTCTCCCAGTATCGAGAAGGTGGCGACGACCGGGATAGGGGCGTCGGCGGACCACACCGGCGCCGGAGCCGTCAACGACAGGCCGATGAGGGCGGTTGCGGATATCAGCAGGTCTCTGCGCCTGGTCACTGTAGCGTCCTTTCAAGCATTGACACGATGGCGAAAGACCGGCGCGGCAAGGCTGCCCACCGGCCCGAGCATCAGCGACACCCCGTAGACGATGCCTGCCACGAGGATGATCGCCGGCCCTGATGGAAGTCCGAAATGGTAGGAGACGAGGAGACCGCAGGCGCTCGAAGCGATGGCGATTGCGACCGCGGCGACGATCAGCCCGCCGATACTCACCGCCCAGAAGCGCGCGGCTGCGGCCGGAAGGATCATGATGCCGACGGCCATCAACGTGCCGAGCGCATGAAAGCCGCCGACAAGGTTCATGACGACGAGCGCGAGGAAGGTGAAATGGGTGATCGTGCTCAGCCCGCTTACCGAGCGCAGGAACTGCGGGTCCGCGCACTCCAGAACCAGCGGGCGGAAGATGAACGCCAGCGCAACCAGCGTAATGCTCGCGATGCTACTCAGCAGGATCAGCGCCGCGTTGTCGAGCGCGAGCACGGTGCCGAACAGCACGTGCATCAGGTCCACATTGCTGCCGCGGGTGGACACGATCAGCACACCGAGCGCCAGCGAGATCAGGTAGAAGGCGGCGAGGCTGGCATCCTCGCGTAGCGCCGTGACGCGGGCGACGAAGCCCGAAAGCAACGCCACGGCCATACCGGCGATCAGACCGCCTACCGTCATGGCCCCGAGCGAGAGCCCGGCGACGAGGAAGCCGACCGCGGCGCCGGGCAGGATCGCGTGCGCCATCGCATCGCCGGTCAGGCTCATCCGGCGCAACAGCAGGAAGACGCCCACCGGCGTTCCGCCCACCGAAATCGCGATACAGCCCATCATGGCCCGGCGCATGAAGCTGAATTCGGCGAATGGCTGAATCAGGGTCTCCCACATCACGACACGTGTCTGCCGCGGTGATGGGGCGGGCCGACACCGGCCTCGCACATCTGGCGTGCACGGAACTGGTTCGCAGCCGTCAGAACTTTCGGAGTGGGTCCGTGCGCCACGAGATCGCGCGCCAGTATCAGGGTATCGGGGAAATGCGCCCGGACGACCTCTGCATCGTGCAGAACGGCGATCACCGTGCGTCCCTCTCCGTGCCACCGCCGCACCACACCCAGGAGATCGACCATCGTCTTGGCATCGATGGCCGTGAAGGGCTCGTCGAGCAGGACGAGCTGCGCGTCCTGAAGCAGGAGCCGCGCGAAGAGCGCGCGCTGAAACTGCCCGCCCGACAGCGAGCCGATGATTCGGGACTCGAATCCCGTGAGCCCGACGGCGGAAATGGCGTCATCGATCCGGGCACGATGCGCGGCGCGCAATCCGAACAGGCCGCCGATCTCGCTCCACAGCCCCATCGCCACCAGATCGACGACCGTGATCGGGAACGACCGGTCGATGTCCAATTGCTGGGGCAGGTAGGCGATATCGCTCCGCGCGCAGGTTCCGAAACGCACCTGTCCCGCAAGCGGACGCAGGACCCCCGTCACCCCTTTCAGCAGCGTCGATTTGCCCGCGCCGTTGGGGCCCACAATGGCGGTCAGGCTGCCGTCGGCGACCTCGCCATCGAGTTGATGCACCGCCGGATGGCGGTCATAGCCAAGGGTCAGCTCCTCGAATGCCAGGGCGTAGGTCACAGGCTTCCCGGCGTGGATGTCGCCCAGAAGAACACGGCCCAGAGCAACATCACGATCAGCGCCGCTCCAACGAGCCGCGGGCCGACTCCGATGAGAAGCATCCCGCGCGCCGTGTATCGCCAAGGCGTCATGCCGGGGCCTCTTTCGATTCGCAGCGCGCGCACTGGCCGTGGACCTCGATGACGTGGCGCGCCGGTGCGAACCCCGACTGTCCCGCAATCCTCGACAGTTCGTTGGTAATGCGCCGCGAGACGGCTTCCTCGACCGTTCCGCACTCCTTGCAGATCGAGAAAATCGGAACGTGCCCGTGCTGCTCGCACTTGCAGGCGACAAAGGCCTTGAGCGATTCGAGACGATGAACCCGGCCGCCCTCGATCAACGCCGCCAGGGCGCGGTATATCGTCGGCGGCGCAAGCCGCGAATTGCCGTCGCGCAGCCGGTCGAGCACCTCGTATGCCGACATCGGCGCGTCGCGTCTCCGCAAGACGGCAAGTACGTCCGCCTGCATGTTCCTGTTCCGCCGTCTCACGCCCGTCCAGACCCCGGTTCCGAGGAGTTCATGTTATATTATAACCTATCTTGCGCCGCCGGCAACGATCCGGTTCCGGAGGGCCTTGCCGGACAGCGTCGTCTGTCATATTGGGCGTGGCCGGCCCGTTGTCCGCGGAACCGGCGAGCAACCGCGTTGCGTCGGGACGAAAGCGGGTCCAGTATTCGACAATGCCCGAACGCGGCCCCGCTGCGGAACCGACGATGCTTGGATTTGCCCCTGAAGCCGCCCAAGCGAAGGTGCCTGCTCTCGTGTTTTGCGGGATCGACGCCCGCGCGCGGACCGAAACGATCGAGCGCCTGCTTGAAGGAGGCGGCGCGCGCTGGGCGGTGATAAGCAACGAAACCGACGGTCCGGCCTTCGCCGCGGCGGCGACCGAGCGCATTGCCGGGCAGATGGTGCCGCACGCCATCGGATGTTTGTGCTGCGTCACGCGTTCGGGGCTGGTCAGCAGCCTGCGCCGGCTTTTCGCCCGACGGGCGCAGGGTGAGGTCGAATTCGACCGGGTGGCGATCGAAATCCTGGCCGACGCCGATCCGGCCCCGGTCATGCAAACCCTGCTGAACAACGCCCTCGTAACCGAGTATTTTCGCCTGGACAGCGTCGTTGCGGTCATGGCCGGCGGCGACAGCCCGGGCACGCTGGCGCGGTCGCGCCACGGCTGCAAGCAACTTGCCATCGCGGACAGCATCGTGCTTGACCCGGCATCGCTCGCCGCTCCGGAAATGTGCGCCGGCGCGCGGGCGCTGAACCCGGTTGCCGATCTGGTGCCGTCCGACCGGCCTTCCCTGGCGGAAGCGCTGATCGGAGCGGGCCTGGAAACGCGCCTGCTGGACGGCGACCTGAGCCGGTGGCTGGGAACGCCGCACTATGGCGGCAGCGATCTGCTCCGGAACGGCCTGCACGGGTTTGCGATCGAAATCCCGCACGAGTTCGAATGGGAGGCCCTGCATGGCTGGCTGAATGCCGGCACGCAGACGAACGGGGACGTCATGTACCGGACGAAGGCGGCGATCAGGATCGCGGGCATGGACGGACCGGTTGTCATCAACGGCGTCCAGCATGTCTACCAGCCTCCGCAACGGCTGCCGGAGGTCAAGATCGACCGCTCCCGGTTCCTGTTCATCACCGCCAATCTCGACCGCGCGGCCGTCGAGGACAGCCTGCGCTTCGACTTGCCCCAGTTCCAGCGTCTGAGCGAAGCCCGGGCGGCCCGGCATGCCCGGGCGGCCAGCGACCCGTCGATACCGCTGTAGCCGTGGAAGGCCTTCGCCCACGCAGGGGGCGGGACGGCGCTCCCTGCGGGCGGGCGCGCAACCTTTGCGGCTATGCCGGTTCGGGTCCGCGCCTTTTTGCTGTCGCCCACCGGACTGTTACTGTATAACGGCAACTGTAGTAGGCCCCACCGGGAGGAACCGCCATGGCTGATGAAATCCGCGCAGACGACCTCGTCGAACGAGAAGTGGACATGGAGCCCCATCAGGAGCCGGATGGCGGAGGCGTAGCGTCGCAGTCGCGCCGCTCCTTTATCAAGACCGCGACACTTGCCACCGGCGGCGCTGCGGTCGCCACCGTGGGCGGCGGGGTGATGCACGAGCTGGACCTCGTCAAGCCTGCGCACGCCGCCGACGGCGGCATCGAAGGCACGCCGATGGCCGGAAAATGGTGGCCGTCCCGCTGGGGCGAGGGCGACCAGACCGGCGCCACCAACCACATGACGCCGGCGGTAGCGCTGGACGCGGCGAGCCTGATCAAGACCGGCACGGTGTACAGCCTGGGCCGGGTCTACGAGTACGGCATGCCCCTGTTCGGCCAGCGCGTGTTCGCGCTTCGGATCCCGGGCGCGCCGACCGGAGGCGCGTACGGCAAGAACCAGGTCATCTGGCACGACGAGATCCTGACCACCGAAATCGGCCAGGTCGGCACCCAGTTCGACGGGCTTGCCCATATCGGCGCACGGGTCGGGGACGCCGGGGATCTGTCCCAGGAGGTGTTCTACAACGGGTTCACCACGAGAGACCTGCACAACAACGACAGCGAGGCAGGGTCCACTGCCGGCGCCTACGGGCTGCAGAAGCTCGGCATGGAGCATGTCAAGCCGTTCTTCTGCCGCGGGGTCCTGTTCGATGTCATGGGCCTGAAGGGGCG
>JAJECZ010000425.1 GCA_022821735.1 Alphaproteobacteria bacterium
TCGGGCATTGTCAGGGCGATGTTGTTCATCGGCTTGGCAGATGTTCCGGATTTCGGAAAGGCCGCAATCTAGGAATGGGCATGGCCGCGTCAAGCCGGCAAGTGCGCCGCGGGTCGCCTGGCGCCTTACGGAATGACCTTCACATCCGAATTACGCTCCACCGTGCGCAACAGCTCGGTCACATCGGCCTCGCGGCCGAGATGGGCGAGCGAGGCCTGGTGCAGCTCGCGCACGACATTGGCGACGAACATGGGCGCGCCGCTGTCGGCGCCGAGCTGGGTCGCCAGGCGCACGTCCTTGTGCATCAGCGCCAATGCGAAATCGAAGGGCTGCGGACCCTCCGTTTGCGCGGCCAGCATGGCCTCCGACATGAAGCTGCGGCCCGAACTCTTGTTGAGCACCTCGACGGCCCTAGCGAAGTCGAGCCCGTTCTTGACGCCCATGGCGACCGCCTCGCAGGAAGCCGCATAGGCAGAAGCAGCGGTCACATTGTTCACCAGTTTCATGACATGGCCCGTACCGACGCCGCCGCAATGGAAGACATTGGGACTGATGGCGTGCAGCATCGGCAGCACTTCGGCGTAATCGGCATCCTCCGCGCCGACCATGATCGCGATGGTGCCGGCGTCCGCGCCCCGCTTGCCGCCAGAGACCGGCGCATCGATCAGCCGAATGCCGCGCTCCGCAAGTTCCGCCGCCATGGCGCGCGTCGCGTTCGGATCGCCGGTGGTCTGGTCCAGGATGATGCCGCCTTCGCCCATGCCTTCGGCGAGCCCGCCCGGCCCGAACACCGCACGGCGCACATCGTCCGAAGTCGGCAGGCAGGGCAGCACCGAGCCGCAATCCGCGCCGAGAGCGGCAGCCGACTGGACCGGCGTGCAGTTGTCTTCCGCCAGCGCCTGCATAGCCTCCGGGCGCAGGTCGAAGACGCGCAGCGGATGGGTGAGGGCGAGGCGACGGGCCAGCGCGCCTCCCATATTGCCGAGGCCGACATAGCCGATGCTCATGTGCGCGGTTCCTTCGTTTCCGGTTTTCGGGCTATCCTATGCGGAATTCGCGCGCCGGAAAGCAGGGTACCGCAGCGGGGCGCCCGGGGAGTTCAGTTCATGCCCGATTCGCATGCCGCCGACCATTCGATGCAGGACCGCGTCAGCCCGGAGGAATGGGCCATCCGCGTGGACCTCGCCGCGCTCTACCGGCTTTGCGCCCGGCACGGCATGACCGACCTCACCTACACGCATCTCTCCGCGCGCGTGCCGGGGGACGGGGACGCCTTCCTCCTCAACCCCTACGGCCTGCTGTTCGACCAGGTGACGGCCTCGAACCTGGTCAAGGTCGATACCGAGGGCAACCTGCTGGGCGAGAACCGCTACGGCGTCAACGCCGCAGGCTTCACCATCCATTCGGCGGTCCATATGGCGCGCCCCGACCTCGCCTGCGTCGCGCACACGCACACCCGCACCGGCATCGCGCTGGCGGCGCTGCCGCAGGGCCTGCGGCCGCTCAACCAGAAGGCGATGCAGTTCCACGGGCGCATCGCCTATCACGACTATGAAGGCATCGCCTTCGACCTCGAGGAGCGCGAGCGGCTGATCGCCGACATGGGCGATGCGGATGTCATGGTGCTGAAGAACCACGGCTTCCTCGTCGGCGGGCGCAGCATCCGCGAGGCCTGGGCCCGGCTCTACGACCTCGAAAAGTCGGCGAAGACGCAGATGCTTGCGGAAGCAACGGGCGCGCCGCTCGCGACGCTTTCCGACGCCTTCCTCGACGAGCATGAGAACCGCCCGAGGGCCAACCGCAGCTACAACCCCTATGACGGTTGGGAGTCGCAGCTTCGCCTGCTCGACCGCGCCGATCCCTCCTACCGGCACTGAGAAGAGCGCCCGAGCCCATGCCCGATATCCGTTCCCGCGTTTCCGAGGCCGAATGGGAGGCGCGCGTCAACCTGGCGGCCGTCTTCCGGCTGGCGGCGAAGCACGACCTTTCCGACCTGGCGCTGACGCACTTCTCGGCGCGTATCCCGGACGAGCCCGACCGCTTCCTCCTCAACCCCTACGGCCTCATGTTCGAGGAGATCACGGCGTCCTCGCTGGTCAAGACCGACCGCGAGGGCGGCGACCCGCTTGAGACAGGCAGCCCCCTCAACGCGGTCGGCATCATGCTGCATTCGGCCGTGCTGGACGCGCGGCCGGACGTGGCCTGCACGGCGCACACGCACACCGTGCCCGGCATGGCGCTCGCCTCGCTGGACACCGGATTGCTTCCGATCTCGCAGACCGCGATGGCCTTCCACGGGCGCGTCGGCTACCACGACTGGGAAAGCGACGAGACGGAGATGGACGAGCGGCAGCGGATCGCGCGGGACCTCGGCCCCGACGGGCGTGCGCTGGTGCTGAAGAACCACGGCCTGCTGGCCGCCGGCCCATCGATCCCGATGACATGGGTGCTGCTGTTCGAACTGGAGCGCGCCTGCGCTTCGCAGTTGGACGCCATGGCGGCGGCGCATGCGCACGGGACCGGACTCGACATGCCGTCCGCTTCGGTCTGCGAGAAGACCGCCGCGCAATTCGACGAATTCCTGGTGGCGCCCGCCCGGGACAATGACTGGCCCGCCTACCTGGACATGCTCGACCGGGACGACCCCGGCTACCGGGAGTAGGCCGACGCATATGACCCTCAACATCGGAGAGCGGCCGCACGGCCGCACGGCCCAGCCATGAACATGACTGCATCCAAAACCGCGATGGACTATGCCCGCGACGGCTTCGTCTTTCCGCTCGATATCCTGTCCGAAACGGAGGCCGGGGCGTTGCGCGCCGACCTGGAGCGGGGCGAGGCGGAGCTTGCGGACGACCGGAAGCGGCTCGGCCTGCTGCGCGGCTTCCCGGCGCGTTTCCTGCCGTCCTTCGACCGCCTTGTGCGCCATCCGAAGATGGTCGAGGCGGCGCAGGCGGTGCTCGGGCCCGATGTCATGGTCTGGGGCTCCGGGCTGTTCATCAAGGAGGCGAACACGCCGAGCTATGTCTCCTGGCACCAGGACCTGACCTATTGGGGTCTGGACAAGGCCGAAGAGACGACGCTCTGGGTTGCGCTTTCGCCGACGACGCAGCAGAGCGGCTGCATGCGCTTCATCCCCGGCAGTCACCGGGAGCGCATCGTGCCGCATGCCGACAGCTTCGCCGCAGACAACCTGTTGACGCGGGGGCAGGAAATCCAGGTCGAGGTGGACGAGGACGCTGCCGTGGACGTGGTGCTGAAGCCGGGCCAGGCCTCGCTGCACCATGGCCACCTGTTTCACGCCTCCGGCCCCAACCGCACCGGCGACCGGCGCATCGGCGCCGCCATCCGCTATATCGCGCCGACCATGCGCGCGCGCTCCGGCCCGGAAACGGAGGTGGCGTTGGTCGCCGGCGAGGACCGTTTCGGGCACTTCACGATCGTGCCGCCGCCGGTCCGGCGGATGGATGAGATGGATTTCAAGACGGTCGCCGCCGATGCCGAGCGGCGCGAGCAGATCCTGTTCGACGGCACGGGCGGCCGCCGGCGCAGGCCGCGCTAGTTCCGGGCGGCCGCGCGCCCATGCGCATCGCCATAGAAGACGCTCGTGCCCTGCTGACCCGCGTCATGGCGAAGCTCGGCTTCGCGGCGGAGGACATCCCGTCCGTCGTGGACCACCTGGTCGACTGCGAGCTGCGCGGCGTCTCCTACGGCGGCCTCGCGCGGGCCGTGTCGATCACCGAGCGCATCGGACGCACCGGCCAGCCCTCCCGGCCCATCACCGTCACGCATGAAACGCCGGTCTCGGCCCGCATCGACGGCGCGGACCATGTCGGCTACATCGTCGGCCAGCGCGCGACCGACATGGCCATCGGGAAGGCGAACGCGATGGGCCTCTCGGCCGTCGGCGCGGTCGATACCTGGTACACGGGCATGCTGAGCTACTTCGCGGAGCAGGCGGCGGCGCATGACCTCGTGACCATGATCGCCTCCAACGCCACGCCCTGGGTTGCGCCCTACGGCGCCGCCGAAGGCCGGTTCGGAACCAACCCGATCTGCTTCGGCTTTCCGTCGGCGGACGGTCCCATCGTCTGGGACATCGGCACCAGCACCATCATGCACGCCGAGGTGCTGCTCGCGCGCCGCCAGGGCCAGCCGCTGCCCGAGGGACGTGCCTTCGGCGCCGACGGCCGGCCGACCACGGA
>JAJECZ010000433.1 GCA_022821735.1 Alphaproteobacteria bacterium
CGCATATCGGCGCGGAGTGCGAAACATGATCGGCCGGTCCGTTCGCCGGGTGGAGGATTTCCGGTTGCTGACCGGGCGGGGGCGGTTCTCGGACGACCGGGCGCTGCCGGACCAGCTCCATGCCGCCTTCGCGCGCAGCCCCCACGCCCATGCCCGGCTCGAGGGGGTCGAGACGGGGGAGGCGCAGCGCCTGCCGGGGGTCGCCGCCGTGCTGACCGCTGAAGACTATGCCGGCGACGGTATGCGGCCCATGCCGGCGCAGGGCAATCCGAAGGACGTGGAACTCGTCAACCGCGACGGCCGCCCGATTGTCTACCCTCCGCTCGCTCCGCTCGCCGAGGACCGGATACGCCGGGTCGGCGAGGCGGTGGCGATGGTCGTCGCCCGGACCGCGGCCGAGGCGCTGGCGGGGGCCGAGGCCGTCGAGGCCCGCTATGCGCCGCTGTCCGCCGCCCCCGATGTCCGGTCTGCGGCCGCGGCCGGAGCCGCGCCGCTCTGGGATGCGGTCCCCGGCAATCTCTGCGTGGACGACTACAAGGGCGATGCGGAGGCTGTCGAGGCCGCATTTGCCCGCGCCGTACATGTCGTGCGCATCGAGACCGCCAACAACCGGGTGAACGGCGTCCCGATGGAGCCGCGCGCGGCGCTTGCGGCGTGGGACGCAGCTGCCGGGAAACTGACGCTCTGGGCCGGCGGGCAGGGCGTCAACCGCTTCCACCGCGAGCTCTGCCATGTCTTCGGCTGGCCGGGGGAGCGCATCCGCGTGGTGTCGGAAGATGTCGGCGGCGGCTACGGCACCCGCAACAGCCTCTATCCCGAGTTCACCCTGGTTGCCTGGGCCACGTGGCGGCTCGGCCGGCCGGTGCGGTGGACGGCCACGCGGTCCGAGGCCTTTCTCGGCGACTATGACGGGCGCGACCTCGTGACCGAGGCGGAGCTGGCGCTCGACGGGGACGGGCGTTTCCTCGCCATGCGCAGCACCAATACCGGCAATCTCGGCAGCCACGCGGTCACCTTCGTGCCCATCGCCCGCGGGCCCACCGTAATGACGGGCCTCTACGACATTCCGGCCGCCGAGACGGTGACGAAAGGCGTGTTCACCAACAGCGTGCCGGTCACCGCCTATCGCGGCGCCGGGCGGCCGGAGGCGACCTTCGTGCTGGAGCGCCTGATCGACAAGGCCGCGCGCAAGACGGGTATCGACCGGGTGGCGCTGCGGGAGCGCAATCTCGTGCGCGACTTGCCCTACCGCAATGCGCTCGGCGTCGTCTATGACAGCGGCGACTTCCGCCGGAGCCAGGAGTTGGCGCTCCGGCTGTCGGACTGGGAGGGCTTCGAGGCCCGCCGTCGGGAGGCCGCCGGCCAAAGCCGGCTGCGGGGCATCGGGCTCGCCAACTATGTCGAGACCTCCACCGGCTGGCCTGTCGAACGGGCCGAAATGACGGTCGCGGAAGACGGCGTCGTGGAGGTCGTGATCGGCACGCAGTCGAGCGGCCAGGGCCATGAGACCGCCCTCCCGCAGATCGTGTCATACCTGCTCGATATTCCCCTGGAGAGAGTCCGCCTCGTCACCGGCGATACCGACCGGGTGGAGAAGGGGTCCGGCAGCCACTCGACGCGCACCATGCGGGTGGGCGGACACCTGCTGCGCCAGACGGCGGACACCATTGTTGCGGCGGCGCGGGTCCGTGCGGCCGAGCGGCTGGACGCGCCGGAAGAGGGACTGGTCTTCGAGGACGGGCGGTTCGGCGCGCCGGGGCGCAATGAGAGCGTTGGCCTGCTGGAACTCGGGCCGCTGCGCGCCGTTGCCGAGATCGAAACTCCCCTGCCCGCCTATCCCAACGGCTGCCATGTCGCCGAGGTCGAGATCGACCCGGAGACCGGCACGGTCCGCGTCGTGCGTTACACGGCTGTGGACGATGCAGGGCTCATTATCAACCCGCTGCTGGTGGACGGCCAGGTACATGGCGGCGTCGCCCAGGGCGTCGGTCAGGCGCTGATGGAATGCGCCGCCTACGATGCCGCCGGCCAGAGGATCGCCGGGTCTTTCATGGACTATGCCGTGCCGCGCGCGGACGACCTGCCTTTCTTCGAGGTCGCGCACAATGCAATCGCCACCGGGACCAACCTGTTGGGCGCCAAGGGAGGCGGCGAGGGCGGCACCACGCCGGCGCCCGCCGCCGTCGCCAATGCCGTGGTCGACGCGCTCGGCGCCGACGGCCCCGACCATATCGACATGCCGATCACACCGGAGAAGGTCTGGCGGGCGCTCCGGGCCATGCGGCGAAGACCGGGACTTTGGTGAGAATTCGGATCAGCCTTGCGCGTCCGCCGCCTCCGCGCCGCTCGTCATTCGGGAGAAGCGCACCGGCAGGATCTCCTCGGTCGCGGACCGCCCGCCGGCATCCCTGGTGACGAGGAGGAGGCGCTGGTCGTCTTCCAGACCCGCCGGGATCGCCATGCGCCCGCCCGGTTTGAGCTGCTGAAGGAGCGCCGGCGGGATGAGGTCGGGCGCCGCTGTGGCAATGATGCGGTCGAAGGGTGCGTGCTCGGGCCAGCCCATGCTGCCGTCGCCGACGCGGGAATGCACGTTGGTGTAGCCCCGGTCGGCAAGCCGGCGGCGGGCGCTCTGCGCCAGCTCCTCGATCGCCTCGATGGTGAACACCTCCGCTGCTAGTTCCGCCAGCACGGCCGCCTGGTAGCCGAGCCCCGTGCCGATCTCCAGCACCCTGTCTCCGGGGCCGATCTCGAGCAAGTCGGTCATCAGGGCGACGATGAAGGGCTGCGAGATAGTCTTGTCGCAGCCGATGGGAAGCGGCGCATCGAGATAGGCGTAGAGCGCCATTTCGACCGGCACGAAGGCGTGGCGGGGGACCCGCCCGACCGCCTCCATGACCGGGCCGGAGATCGCAGTCCGGCCGGTCCTGCCGCCCACATGGCGGGCATGGAGCGCAATCTGCTCGACCATCGCGCGGCGCAGGACCGCGAACCTGTCCTCACCGCTTTCCGCCGTCGTCATGATCTGCCGCCCGGCCCCGCCGTTTCACGAGGCCCCTTCGCGCTGCCGCACCATTGGCGCGCCAGGGTCTCATATGCCTCGACCGCCTGCGCGATATGGGCCACGGGGCAGTATTCGTCGGTCTGGTGGGCCATCTGCATCTCCCCCGGTCCCAGGATCACGGTCGGCGGGCGCCCGCAGGCGGGCGTCAGCGCGGAGGCATCGGTAAAGTAGGGTGCGCCGCGCGGCTCGATCTCCTCGCCCAGGATCTGCTCCATCGCCGCATAGACCTGCCGGATCCACGGGTCCGTGTGCGGGGTGTGCACGCCGCCGACATCGACAATGCGCGCGATCCGGCTCTCCTCGCCGAGATAGCCCTGCAGGCCGGAGACGATCTCGCCATGGTCCTGCTCCGGCAGCGTCCTGATATCGACGGTGAAGGCGGCGCGGTCCGGCACGGAGTTGAGGTTCTGGCCGCCTTCCATGGTGCCCACATTGAGGGTCGAGCGCCCGAGCAGTTCGTGCGGCTTCACGTTGAAATCGAAGTCCTCGAGCTTCGTTACGGCGCGCGCCGCCCTGTAGATGGCGTTCACGCCCCGCTCCGGCATCGAGCCGTGGGCGGTAACGCCTTCGCTCTCCACCTCGAGCCAGAGCGCGCCCTTGTGGCCGAGCACCGGATAGTTCGCCGTCGGCTCGGCGACGATTATGGCACCGGCCTCGCCGAGCGCGCCGGTTTTGCCCAGATGGGATGAGCCCTCGCAGCCGGTCTCCTCGCCGGCGCAGATCGCCAGCACGATGTCCGCCGTTCCCCGCGCCGCTTCGGCCGCGAGCTTCATCGCGACATGGACGAACGCGGCGACGCCGGACTTCATGTCGGTTGAGCCGCGCCCGTAGAGCCTGCCGTCCACGATCTCGGCGCCGAAGGGATCGACCGACCACTCCTTCGCGCCGAGCGGCACCACGTCGATATGCCCGCCGAAGCAGAGCGGTTTCTTCCTCTCCGCTTCTCCGCCCCCGCCCCGCAGCACGGCGACGAGGCTCGTCCGATCCGGCGCAAATTCGTAGTAGGAAACCTCCAGGCCCGCCCCGGCGAGCAGGCCGCCGAGGTAGTGTGCGCATTCCACCTCGCGTCCCGGCGGGTTTCGGGTGTCCATGCGGATGAGGTCCCTGGCGACGTCGAGCGCAGACGGAACGGGGGGCATGAAACGGGACTCCTTCCCGCCGGGGCGCAGCGTCCGGGGCTATCCCGTCTCCTCCATGAGCTCCCGGCCAATGAGCCAGCGGCGGATTTCGCTGGTGCCGGCGCCGATCTCGTAGAGCTTGGCGTCGCGGAGCACCCGGCCGACGGGGCTCTCGTTGACATAGCCCATGCCGCCCAGGCACTGGATCGCCTCGAGCGCCAGCCAGGTCGCCTTCTCCGCCGCGTAGAGGATGGCGCCGGCCGCGTCCTTGCGCGTCGTGTCGCCCCGGTCGCAGGCCTGGGCGACCGTGTACACATAGGCGCGGCAGGCGTTCATCGTCACATACATGTCGGCAAGCTTGCCCTGCATCAGCTGGAAGGAGCCGATAGGCTGGCCGAACTGCCGGCGCTCATGCAGATAGGGCACCGCCGCATCCATCGCCGCCTGCATGAGGCCGAGCGGCCCGCCCGCCAGCACGAGGCGCTCGTAGTCGAGGCCGCTCATCAGCACCCGCACGCCCTCGTTCTCGCGGCCGAGCAGGTTCTCCTCCGGCACCTCGCAGTCCTCGAAGATGAGTTCGCTGGTGCCGGAGCCCCGCATGCCGAGCTTGTCGAGCTTCTGCGCCGGCCGGAAGCCGCGAAAGCCGCTTTCGACGAGGAAGGCCGAGATACCGTGCGGGCCTGCCTCCGGCGCTGTCCTGGCATAGACGACCAGCACGTCCGCATCGGGGCCGTTGGTGCACCACATCTTGGTGCCGTTCAGCACATAGCGCGAGCCGCGCTTCTCGGCCCGGCAGGACATGGCGACCACGTCGGAGCCCGCCCCCGGCTCGCTCATCGAGAGCGCGCCCACATGCTCGCCCGAGATCAGCTTAGGCAGGTAGCGGCGCTTCTGCGCCTCGCTGCCGTTGCGGCGGATCTGGTTGACG